>DATMSE010000152.1:0-7198 GCA_035565575.1 Xanthobacteraceae bacterium | reverse complement strand
ACCGAGCGCGAAATCCAGGACGCGCTGGAGGGCGTATCGCGCGACCGCACGACGCTGGTGATCGCGCACCGTCTCTCCACCATTGTCGGCGCGGATGACATTATCGTGCTGGATCGCGGCCAGATCGTCGAACGCGGCACCCACGCCGATCTCCTCGCCAGCAATGGTCTTTACGCCAGTATGTGGAACCGACAGCGTGAGGCCGAGCAGGCGCGCGAGAGGCTGGCCGAAGTCACTGACGACAATGGCGCACCGAACCGTCGTCCGCCCCCCGCGGGCGATGACGATGCCGACGATGTGGTCTCGGCGGCTGCGGAATAGCCGCGCCGCATGGTATGATCCCCGAACGAAACCGGATTCGAGCTTATGTCGATTGCCAATTCCATTCGTGCGCAGATCCCTCCGATCCATCCGGAAGGCTATCCCTTCATCGGCGGCTTTGCACTTGCCAGCCTGATCCTGTTCTGGATCTGGACGCCGCTGGGCTGGATCGGAACGGTGCTGACGATCTGGTGCGCGCTGTTCTTCCGCGATCCGGTCCGCGTCACGCCGGTGCGAGAAGGGCTGGTGATTTCGCCGGCCGACGGCCGCGTCTCGATGGTCGCGCCGGTGCTGCCGCCGGCTGAACTCGGGCTCGGGGATCGCCCTCTGCTGCGGGTCTCGATCTTCATGAGCGTGTTCAACTGCCATGTGAACCGCAGTCCCGTTGCGGGACGGATCGACCGCATCGCCTACCGGCCCGGCAAGTTCATCAATGCCGAACTCGACAAGGCGAGCGAGGACAACGAGCGCAACGGGCTGGTGATCTCGACGCCTTCGGGCCGGATCGGCGTGGTGCAGATCGCCGGCCTCGTGGCCCGCCGGATCGTCTCGTTTGTTCGCGAAGGACAGCTGGTGGGTGCGGGAGAACGCTTCGGCCTGATCCGGTTCGGCTCGCGGCTCGATGTCTATCTCCCCGAAGGCAGCCAGGCCCTGGTTTCGGTGGGGCAGACCGCCGTGGCCGGCGAAACCATCCTGGCGGACCTGCTGCCGGGCGGCGGCGAAGCCACCTTCCGGACGCATTAGAAGGTGGTGGCGGGAGCAGAACCGCCGCAGATACGCCGAAAGCATGAGATAGCGGAACAGGCACGCGTGGCGGAGTTCGCGCGCGATTGCTATATATGGTCCCATGCGAACACCGAGTGACCCGAATTATCCAGAGCTGCGCCGCCGGCGGTTTCGGCCGATTCCGGTGCGCATGCTGGTCCCCAATGTCATTACTCTGCTAGCGATCTGTGCCGGCCTGACCGCCATTCGCCTCGCGACCGAAGGGCGCATGGAACTGGCGGTCGGCGCCATTGTATTCGCCGCCGTGCTGGACGGCGTCGACGGGCGCGTGGCCCGCCTGATGAAGGGACAGTCGCGGTTCGGTGCGGAACTCGACAGCCTTGCTGATTTCGTCAACTTCGGCGTGGCTCCGGGATTGATCCTGTATTTCTGGCAGCTCCACGATCTCAACAATGTCGGCTGGATCGCCGCGATCATCTTCGCCATCAGCGGGGGCCTGCGGCTTGCGCGCTTCAATGCCGCCATCGACGAGCCGAACAAATATCCGTTCGCGGGGAACTTCTTCACCGGCGTGCCGGCGCCGGCGGGTGCGCTGACCGTGCTGATGCCGGTCTATCTCGGCTTCCTTGGCGTGCCGATGCCGCCGGCCACGCTGACGGCGTTCTATACGGTGCTGATCGCGTTCCTGATGGTGTCGCGGCTGCCGGTCTTCTCCGGCAAGACGGTGCGCTGGCGCGTGCCCTCGGAAATGGTGCTGCCGGCGTTCGTCGCAGCGGTGCTGTTCGTGGCTCTTCTGATCGCCTATCCTTGGCAGATTCTGTCGGTCGGGTCGGTGGTCTATCTCTTGAGCCTGCCGATCGGCTGGAAGTCCTACCGCGATCAGGAGCGCAGCTTTGTCAGTCGTACCGAGGCGGGGGAGGAGCTAAAAGCCGACCAGGGCACCGCGCGATTCCCGGCCGCTGGAACGCATCCGGGCTCGGACGAGCGGCCAACGCATTTGAATTGAGCGGCGGTCAAAACTCACAGGGGAGGGGTAATACGTGGCGGATCATCCGGCTGAGACGCTGGCACCGGCGGTTCTCGATGCGCTGGCGCTGTACGATACTCCCACCATCTGCAATGCATTGGAGATCGTGGCGCCGGCACGGCGGTTGACTGGTTTCACGACCCGCCCCCTGGTGTGTCCGTTTCCCGAGTTGCCGCCTATCGTCGGCTATGCCCGCACCGCCACCATTCGCGCCACCGCTGCATCGAGCCTGTCGGCGGCCGAGCAGCAGGCGCAGCGGCTCGCATATTACGAATATGTCGGGCAGGGCGATGGACCGCGCATCAGCGTCATTCAAGATATTGATGGCCCCGAGGCGGGTTTCGGTGCGTTCTGGGGCGAGGTGAACAGCGCCATTCATCTGGCGCTCGGGTGTCTCGGCGTGGTCACCGACGGCTCCATCCGGGATATCCCGCAATGGGCGCCGGGTTTTCAGGCGCTGGCCGGCAGCATCGGTCCCTCTCACGCGCATGTTCACGTCACCGGCTTCGGCGCCGAAGTCCGGGTGGCCGGCATGACGGTGCGCTCAGGAGATCTCATTCATGCCGATCGTCACGGCGCTGTGGTGATTCCGTACGATGTCGCGGCGCGCGTGCCGGAAGCGGCCGAACTTTGCGGCCGGCGCGAGGAGCCGCTCCTTGCGATCGCACGCGGCGATGCCTTCTCGCTGGACAAGCTGCGGGATGCACTCAAGCGCTCCTCCGAAATTCATTAGCGCCACCGCACCGGCCGCGCAGGTTTGGTTAGCGTTGCGTTAACGGCGCAGCGGCTTGTTTGCTCGTGGTTTTTCAGGTGGCCGCCGGCTTGGCGGCGGCGCACGACGGATCCGCTGGTCTCACCCGGTTCCAAACGCGCTTAACCTTTACGCGTCTTTAATCGCACACCCGCTAGGGTCGTTGCGGCTCAGAAGGAGTCACGCCGCCGCTTGGCGGCGTGTTGCGCGCGTGCGGAGTTCTCCATGGATATCACGACTGGCGTTGGCCTGATTTTCGGAACCATCGTCATCATGATGATGATTTTCATGGGCGGCGACCTGCACATGTTCATCAGCGAACATGCGATGATCATCATTTTCGGTGGTTCGATCGCGGCAACCCTGATCCGCTTTCCGCTCAGCGCCATTCTTCACGGCCTGCCGCTCGGCGCCAAGTTCGCCTTCACCATGAGCCGGCTGTCCGCGCGTGACCTGGTCGATGAACTCGCCCGCATCGCCGAAGTGGCCCGCAAACAGGGGCCGGTCGGTCTTGAAAAGGTGGAAGTCGACGATCCGTTTCTCGCCAAGGGCATTCGCTTCGTCGCCGACGGCTACGATCTCGAATTCATCCGCGACAATCTCGAGCGCGACCGCGACAATTTCCTGATGCATCTCGATGAAGGCGGCAAGATCTATCGTGCCATCGGCGATTGCGCGCCGGCCTTCGGTATGATCGGCACGCTGATCGGGATGGTGCAGATGTTTGCCAACATGACCGATCCGTCCAAGCTCGGTCCTTTCATGGCGACCGCACTGCTGGCGACGCTTTACGGTGCACTGGTCGCCAACCTGTTCTGTCTGCCGATTGCCGACAAACTGCATGGCAAGCTGCTGGACGAAGAAACCAACCGCACCCTCATCATCGACGGCATTCTGATGATCAGGGATTCCAAGAGTCCGACCCTGGTGCGCGAAATGCTGCTGGCCTATTTGCCGGAGAAGCATCGCCAGGAAGACGGCGAGACGGTACCGGCCTGAGACGCGAACCAGAAAGCTGAGCGAACGTCATGGCCAAGAAGAAACGCGGCGATGCGCACGGCGGAGGCCACGGCTGGTTCGTGACTTTCGCCGACCTGATGGGCCTGATGATGAGCTTCTTCGTCATGCTCGTCGCGTTCTCCAATCAGGATCAGCAGAAGCTCAAGATCGTTGCAGGGTCGATGCGCGATGCGTTCGGCGTGCAGACGGAGTCGCGCTTTTCGGGCATGATCGAGTCCGACGGTCTGCCGACGCGGCCGAAGCTGAAAAACGTCGAGCACATCTCGCCGGAGGAATCGTCCAATGTGCCGACGCCTGACGAGCATGAGCGCAGCCAGACGCAGGGCGCGCGGCTGAAAACCGACCGCGAATTCGCGCTCGCATCGGCGTCGCTGCGGCAGGCCTTGCAGGACATGCCGGAGCTGACCGAAATCTCCAAGCATGTGATGTTCGAGGAAACCAAGCAGGGATTGAACATGGAGATCGTCGATCAGGACGGGCGCTCGATGTTCGCGGAGAACTCGAAGGTGCCCTATGAGCGCACCCGGCTGCTCCTCCAGCGCCTTGCCGCGCCGCTGAAAGCGACGCCGCTGCGCATCTCGATCGTGGGTCACACCGCATCGGGTTTTGTCGCCACGCGATCCGATTACGATGCTTTCGACCTGTCCGCGGATCGCGCCAATGCCGTGCGGCAGATCCTCGAGCGCGAAGGATTGCCGGCCAGCCACATCTTCGCGGTGTCCGGCAAGGCCGATACCGCGCCGCTGTTTCCCGATGATCCCTCGCTCGCCGCCAACCGGCGCGTGACGATCACCCTGATGCGCGAGGATCCGCCGCTGCCGCCCAATCTCAAACCGTAGAAACTTTTTCGAGAATACGCGCCCACGATTCGGATGCCTGGATTGGAGGTCGGCGTCACGGAGCGAAAGCCGCCCCACGTTCACTTCACCTCAAGTGTCAACTCCTTTTTTAGCGACAGGCTTTGGGGTAGTCTGCCGCTATGGTCGCTGCTGTTCATCGACTGTCGGCGACTTGACGCCGCTCGCCGTGTGCTCCATTAGCCCGGACCCGAACCTGCCCAACCTGATAGAGCGTTTTCTTGGCCATGACTGCGAGCGAAACATCGCCCGAGGCCGCTGGTGAGCCACCGGTCACCGCGGGATTTTGGGCTCTCACGTTTGGCAGTATTGGGGTCGTTTTCGGCGACATCGGAACTTCCCCGCTCTACGCATTCCGTGAAGCGGTCAGTCACGCGGCGCAAAAGGGCGTGGTCACCCCAGCCATCGTGCTGGGTGTGCTGTCCTTGATCCTCTGGTCGCTGTTCATCGTCGTCACCGCCAAGTACGTGCTCTTGCTGCTGCGCGCCGACAATAACGGCGAGGGCGGAACCCTGTCGCTGATGGCTCTTGGACAGCGCGCGCTCGGGCGGCGAAGCTGGTTCTTGATGGCGTTGGGCATTGTAGGCGCGTCGATGTTCATCGGCGATTCGATGATCACGCCCGCGATCTCGGTGTTATCGGCGGTCGAAGGTCTTAAATTGGCTGCGCCGGCGCTTGATCATTACGTCGTGCCGCTGACCCTGCTCATTCTCGTCCTGCTGTTCTCGGTACAGAGCCGCGGCACGGCACGGGTCGCGACGGCATTCGGCCCGGTTATGACGCTGTGGTTCATCACCATTGCGGCTCTCGGCGTCCTGCATATCCACGAAGATCCAACCGTTCTGCTGGCCGTCAATCCGTGGTACGCCGTTCACTTCCTGCTCAACCACGGCTTGATCGGCCTCGTTATCATGGGTCTCGTCTTCCTGTCTGTCACCGGCGGCGAGGCACTCTATGCCGATCTCGGTCACTTCGGCCGCAAACCGATTCAGACCGCGTGGTTCTATCTGGTGCTACCTGCGCTGCTGCTGAATTATTTCGGACAGGGGGCGCTGATCCTTGCGCATCCCGAGGCGATCGAGAATACGTTCTATCGCCTGGCGCCGGAGCCGATGATCCTGCCGCTGGTGATCCTGGCCACCGCCGCCACCGTTATCGCCAGCCAGGCGGTGATCACCGGCGCCTATTCGTTGATCCGCCAGGCCGTTCAGCTCGGGCTGCTTCCGCGTTTCGAAGTGCGCTACACCTCCGAGACGCATGCCGGGCAGATCTATCTGCCGCGCGTTAACCTGCTGCTTCTGATCGGCGTGTTGCTCCTGGTGGGATTGTTCCGCACCTCCAGCGGTTTGGCATCGGCTTACGGCATCGCCGTCTCCACCACCATGGTAGCGGACGGCATCATGGGTTTCGTCGTCGTGTGGAAGCTCTGGAATTTCCGGGCCGCGGTGGCGGCCGCGCTGGTCTTTCCACTGGTGGTGGTCGACTTCGCATTCTTCAGCGCCAACCTGCTCAAGCTTTTGGATGGCGCATGGGTGCCGATGCTGTTCGGCATTCTGATGGTGATCATGATCTGGACCTGGCGCCGCGGCGCCGCGCTTCTGATCGAGAAGACGCGGCGGACGGAAGTGCCGTTGCTCGATCTGATCAAGAGCCTGGAGAAGCGGCCGCCGCACGTCGTCAAGGGCACTGCGGTGTTCTTGACCAGCGATCCCAATTTCGTGCCGACGGCGCTGTTGCACAATCTCAAGCACAACAAGGTGCTGCACGAACATAACGTCATCCTGACGATCGAGACCTCGCAGACACCGCGGGTCGACCCGCTGGAACGCGTGCATATGGAAAGCATCAGCGAAAGATTCGCGACGGTGCGGCTCCGCTTCGGCTTCATGGAATCTCCAAACGTTCCGCGTGCGCTCGGCATCGCCCGCAAGCTCGGCTGGCAATTCGATATCATGTCGACGTCGTTCTTCGTGTCGCGCCGGTCGCTGAAACCGGCCGCTAAATCGGAAATGCCGCGCTGGCAGGACCGGTTGTTTATCTTCCTCAGCCGTTCGGCGAACGACGCGACTGATTACTTTCAGATTCCGACTGGGCGCGTGGTGGAAGTGGGAACACAGGTCACCATCTGATGACCGTCTCTCTGGTCCGCAGTCGGCTGTGATCTCGCCAGTACACGGAGGGGCCTGGGAAGACCCTGGCTCCAGGAAGCGAGAAAGGCCGCATTCCTCCGTCCTGAGATCTCAGTTGCACATTGCCAGCCCGGAAATCCGGCCTTGGTGGCGCTTGATTTTCGGTGCGGAAGGGGCGAGTTTGGCCGCCGCCGCGGGATTGGTTCGGCGGCGGGCAAGGAGAGCATGGGTGTCTGATCGGAATTTCAGGGTGGAGGATTTGACGCCCCAGCAGGTGGCGGAAGGTGTCGCAGAGGGGCGATACCTGCTGCTCGATATCCGCGAACCAAACGAGGTGGCGGCAGAGGCCTATCCTGACGCGGTGGTG
>DATMSE010000151.1:0-7240 GCA_035565575.1 Xanthobacteraceae bacterium | reverse complement strand
CAGAAGACGCCGGTGAGAACCGCCCAGACCAGGTGCCGCGTCTCGAACGACCGTAGAAAGAAATAGACAGCCAGCGGCCAGATCGCGAGTTGCACCGAATTGGCATTGAAACGCTGGGCGTGGAATTGATAGACCGGCATCAGCATCGCAAGCAGCAACACCAGCGCGCGCTTGTCGCCGCGCACGAAGCGCCGCGCGATCAGGTCCACCGCCCAGAGCGCCAGCGCGGCATTCGCCATCGCGAGCATCTGGAACGACCAGTCGGTCAACGGAAACACTGTGCCCCAAATGGAAGAGACCCATCCCATCAGGGGCGGGTGCTTGGGATTCCCCCAGGCGAAAACCCGCCCGATGGACCACGTCTCCAATACGTCGGGATGCAGATCGGCCCCGGTATAGGCCACCACCAGAAACAGCCACCAGATCGCCGCGAACGCGAAAATCAGCAACGGAATGCCCCAGCCCTGCTCGATGCCGTCGAGCCAGGCGAGGAAGGGACGACGCCAGCGTGCGGGCGCCGCGTCGGAGCGCGCCGCCTTCGCGGCCAGAAAGAAATCGATCGATGGAAGCATGCTGAGCTTGAATGACGCACAAGCGGGGGTGCGCCGATCGCCGGCAAGCGCAGGACGGCTTGCTGCAGCGTCATAGCACGAGACTCTTAACCATGCATGAGTTTGTGCGCTCACCTGATCGGCGTCCGCATCGGACGGTCAGGGCCAATCACGATGCACTGCACGGACGTGGCTTCAGAGAGCGTGATCAGACCGCCCAGCGGTTCCGGCCTGAAATCGATGATCGTTGCACCGGATTAGCGCGAGAACGGAGCTGGAAGCGGAACGCGCCCGCATCCATGGACGACCACGTCCCGACAGCGCAGCGCGCAGGATCATTCACCGCGCAGCCAGGCGGTGAGCGCCGCCGCGGTCTCCCGCGGCTTCTCCGGCTGCGGCAGGTGGCCGCAATCGGCAAGCACGACGAGCTTCGCACCATTGATGCCGTCAGCCATCTCCTTCGACAGCGTGTTCGACAAGGTGTTGTCGGTGTCGCTGGTCAGCACCAGCGTCGGACACCGGATCGTCGACAGCGTGGGACGCGAATCCGGCCGCGCGATGATCGCCGTGAGCTGACGGATGAACCCCTCGGCGGTGACGTCGTCGCCCATGTCGTGCACCAACTGCCGCAATGCCTTGTCGCCGTGACGCGACGGGTGCACGAAGCCGGGAAACAAATCGTCGAGCACAGCGTGAAACTCGCCCTGCTCGACGCGGGCGATCAGCGCGCGGCGACGGGCCCTGGCCTCGTCGGAATCCGGCCGCGCCTGGGTGTTGATCAGCGCCAGCCTCGCCACGCGATCCGGAGCCTGCCGCATGATCTCGAAAGCGATGTAGCCGCCCATCGAATGCCCCGCGAGCGCGAAACGCGGCGGCGCCTCGGCGAGGATGCGGCGGGCGATCACCGCCATGTTGTCGTCGCGGACGTGGTTGGCGACCGTCACCGGCCCGAAGCGCCACAGGGCATCGGCCACGGGCGCATAGATGCGCGGCGAGCCGCCGAG
Organism: Xanthobacteraceae bacterium; assembly: GCA_035565575.1. Classification (GTDB taxonomy): domain Bacteria; phylum Pseudomonadota; class Alphaproteobacteria; order Rhizobiales; family Xanthobacteraceae; genus 62-47. The sequence continues at coordinate 5,685 of DATMSE010000151.1, read as the reverse complement.
GCCCGGAACCAGCAGGATCGGCATTGAATCGATCAAATTTGCCCCCAAAACGTACAAAAATTGCGGCAATCCGCCGCCTCCCTCGGCGGCAGATTAAGTCGCCCGCCCCTGCTGTCAAATTCCCGCATTCCGGATGTGAATCCGCCGTTTCCGGCTTTGACGCGGCGCAACAGCGGGACTATGTAGTCCCTTTATGACCACATCAGAAAATTCTCCCGCCTGGCCGGACCTCAAGCCGACCGCGCTGCTGGTTCTTGCCGACGGCACGGTGTTCGAAGGCTTCGGGCTCGGCGCAGAAGGCCACGCCGTCGGCGAGGTCTGCTTCAACACCGCGATGACCGGCTATGAGGAGATCCTCACCGATCCGTCCTATGCCGGCCAGCTCATCACCTTCACCTTCCCGCACATCGGCAACGTCGGCACTAACGACGAAGACATCGAGACGGTGAACATGGCGGCGACGCTCGGCGCACGCGGCGCGATTTTGCGCGCGGCGATTACCGAGCCGTCGAACTACCGCGCCTCGCGCCATCTCGACCAGTGGCTGAAGGCGCGGGGCATCATCGGCCTCTCCGGCATCGATACCCGCGCGCTCACCGCGCTGATCCGCGGCAAGGGCATGCCCAACGCGGTGATCGCCCATGCGCGCGACGGCAAGTTCGATCTCGACGCGCTCAAGAAGGAAGCGCGCGAGTGGCCCGGCCTCGAGGGCATGGACCTGGTGCCGATGGTGACCAGCGGCCAGCGCTTCACCTGGGACGAGACGCCGTGGGTGTGGGACAAGGGTTTCGGCCGGCAGGAGAACCCTGAGTTCAACGTCGTCGCCGTCGATTACGGCATCAAGCGCAACATCCTGCGCCTGCTCGCCGGCGAAGGCTGCAAGGTGACGGTGGTGCCCGCAACGACGTCGGCGGAAGACATCCTCGCGCTGAAGCCGGACGGCATCTTCCTCTCCAACGGCCCCGGCGATCCGGCGGAAACCGGCAAATACGCGGTGCCGGTGATCCGGAAGATCGTCGAGTCCGGCATTCCGACCTTCGGCATCTGCCTCGGCCACCAGATGCTCGGCCTCGCCATGGGCGGCAAGACCGTGAAGATGCATCAGGGCCATCACGGCGCCAACCATCCCGTCAAGGACATCACCACCGGCAAGGTCGAGATCACCTCGATGAACCACGGTTTCGCGGTGGACAAGACCACGCTGCCGGACAATGTCGAGCAGACCCACGTCTCGCTGTTCGACGATTCCAATTGCGGCATCGCGCTCAAGGACAAGCCGGTGTTCTCGGTGCAGTATCACCCGGAAGCCTCGCCCGGCCCGCGCGACTCGCACTACCTGTTCCGCCGCTTCTCCGACCTGATGCGCGAGAAGAAGCGGGCGTAAGGATATGCCTCATCCTGAGGTGCGCGCTCTTGCGCGCCTCGAAGGATGACACGGTGGGTCTCTCTTCATCCCTCGAGGCTCGGGCTATGCCCTCGCACCTCAGGATGACGGCAGCAATGTGGGGCATCGCATCATGCATGACCAAGCCACCCAGCCTATCTCCTTCGGCCTGACGCCGCCGAAAGTTCTGGCGTCGATGAGCGGGCTCGATTTCCTGCAGAAGATGTTCGCCGGCGAATTGCCGCACGCCACCATGATGCAGCAGGTCGGCCTGGTCGGCGGCAGCGCCGAGAAAGGTTATGTGATTTTTCGTGCGATACCTGGCCCGCAGCACTACAACCCGATCGGCACCGTGCATGGCGGCTTCGCCGCGACGCTGCTCGATTCCGCGATGGGCTGCGCGGTGCAGTCGATGCTGCCGGCCGGCAGCGTCTACACCTCCCTCGAATTCAAGATTTCCCTGATCCGGGCCATCACGCGCGACACCGGCGAGGTTCGCGCCGAGGGCCGCGCGCTCAATGTCGGCCGCCGGGTCGGCACCGCCGAAGGCCAGTTGCTCGACGGCAAGGGCCGGCTGCTGGCGCACGGCACCACCACCTGCCTGGTGATGCAGTCCTGACATTGCCGTCCGTTCCGGAACGGCGCATCGCGATGGTGGTTAGAACCAGCGTCGCAACGTGCTCCCGGAGATGACGCATGGTCCACCCGCACGGCCCCGTCGACCCGCAGACCTTCGTTTTCGACGACGACGGGCTGGTGCCGAACAACCGCCTGCCGGTGTTGCGCTATCGGCTGGCCATCGACCTGACGGGCGAGGAGCCAGAGCGTATCTTCGAGAACCTGTTTGCCGCCAACGGCTGGGGCGACCTCTGGCGCAACGGCATCTTCGATTATCTGCACTATCACGCCACGGTGCATGAAACGCTCGGCATCGCGCGCGGTCATGCGCAGGTGCGCCTCGGCGGCGATCAGGGCGCGACGCTCGAACTCACCGCCGGCGATGTCGCGATCCTGCCGGCCGGCACCGGTCACCAATGCCTCTCGGCCAGCGACGATTTCAGCGTGGTCGGCGCCTATCCGCCGGGCCCGAAGATGCAGATCACCAGGCCGACGCCGGAGAACTATCGCAGGGCGCTGAAGACGATTCCGAACGTGCCGCTGCCCCCAGCCGATCCGGTTCAGGGCAGGCAGGGAGCCTTGATGCGGCTGTGGAAGTAAATGGTCGAGCGAATGCCGCCGGTTATTGCCGGACTTGATCCGGCATTCCATCACCATTTTTCAATAAAAGATGGATGCGCGGGTCAAGCCCGCGCATGACAATCGCGGCCAGACAACATCGTGGCGCCAAAAACTAAGCCTCGTTGCCGCCCTCCTGGCGGCTCGCCTCGAACAGGAACCAGGTCCGCCGCTCGGCCTCATCGATGAAATTCTCGAGAATGCTGGCGGTCGCCACGTCCTCGTATTTGTCGGCGATCTCGTGCGCCTTGCGCATCGCCGCCACGACCTTCTTGTTGTCGTTCATCAGCTCGCGCAGCATTTCGCGCGGCGGAACGTAATTTTCGTCGTTGTCCTCGATCGTCTGCAGCTTGGCGATCTGGCCGATCGAGCGCAACGTGGTGCCGCCGATCTTGCGGACCCGCTCGGCGATGTCGTCAGTGGAGGCGAAGATCTGCGCCGACTGCTCGTCCAGCAGCAGATGATAATCGCGGAAGTGACGGCCGCTGACGTGCCAGTGAAAATTCTTGGTCTTCAGATAAAGCGCGAAAGTGTCAGCGAGGACGGTGTTCATCGCCGCCGAGATCTTGCTGACCCCTTCCTGCGGCAGGTCAGTCGGCGTATCGAGTTCGGAGGCGACGCGTCCGGGGGCATTGTTCTTGGCTTTGGTCACGGCGGGATGTCCTTTTCCTACTGACAACAACAAAAAGCGCCGCGGAGATGTTACGGGCCGCCCCATTCGGCCATTACTCTGATAAACACCCGTGTCGCGACGGCAGGTCTATGGTCTGGGGAAAACGTCTTAGACCCCGCTCTAACGCCATCGTAACAATTCGGTTCCATCACAGGAACGCAACCGCAACCGGCTTTCGCACCCATGGACGACTGGATCGACTATTACGATTCAACCCACACGATCTACGCCAGCAAGCGGCATCGTGACGTGCATTTCGAAACCATCGCCTCGGATATCATCGGCTACATCCCGGGACCGGACGCGGTGGTACTCGACTATGCCTGCGGCGAGGCGCTGTCGGCGTCCAGGGTCGCCGATGCCTGCGCCAAGCTGATCCTGGCGGAGCCGGCACCGGGCGTGCGCGGCCGGCTGATCGCCCGCTTCGCGCCCAACACCAAGATCCGGGTCCGCTCGCTCGACGAATTGCGCGGCATGGAGGAAGCCTCGGTCGATTTCGCCGTGATGAATTCCGCCGCGCAATATATGACAGAGGCTCAACTCGATTGGGCCTTTGACACCCTGCACCGGCTGCTGAAACCGAGCGGGCGCTTGGTCGTCGGCGACATTCTGCATCCGAAGGTCGGCATGGGCCGCGATGTGCTGGCGCTGCTGCAATTCGGCGCCAGACACGGTTTCCTGAAGGACGCGCTGCTGGGCCTCGTCCGCACCGCCCTATCGGACTACCGTCAACTGCGGACCAGGATCGGCCTCCAGCGCTACACCGAGGACGAAATGATCGCCCGGCTCAAGGCGGCCGGGTTCGATGCGGTCCGGGCACCGAAGAACATCGGTCACAACGCGGCGCGGATGACCTTCGTGGCGCGCCCGGTGCGGCGCTAGCCTCGGCCTGTGGATGTACCGCCGGCGTTAGGGTTAATCCGAGGTTAACATCGCGCTCGCCGCCATCGTCGTTCAAGATAGCGTTGGCCCGGTGGCGGAAGTGTTCACGCGGGGGTGATGCATCGCTCCTTATCCTGGTTCGAGTCCAGGCTGGGCCTCCATCCAAATCGCCGGTTGACGGCGCCGTTAAAGTCCTTTCCCGCCTCGGCAATCTGGTCTAAACACACAGCGCGCGCAGGTGACGTCCTGTGCGTGTCAGCACCCATGGAATGCGGTCTGCGTCCTGTCGCGCTCTGGATTGCTGAGTGATCGCATGGCCTTGCCCGGCCCGGGCAGGATTGTCCCTGCGGTCGTCGACCCGAGGGACGCGCGCTGGCGCGCCCTTTTTTTATGCTTGGTTTCCTGCCCGTGAGCCGCAATGCCTAAACGCACCGACATCTCGACCATCCTCATCATCGGCGCCGGGCCGATCGTCATCGGCCAGGCCTGCGAGTTCGATTACTCCGGCACCCAGGCGGTGAAGGCGCTGAAGGAGGAAGGTTACCGGGTGGTCCTGGTCAATTCCAATCCGGCCACCATCATGACCGACCCGGAACTGGCGGACGCGACCTACATCGAGCCGATCACCCCGGAGATCGTCGCCAAGATCATCGAAAAGGAACGCCACGTCCTTCCCGGCGGCTTCGCGCTGCTGCCGACCATGGGCGGCCAGACCGCGCTGAACTGCGCGCTCAGCCTGCGCAAGCAGGGCACGCTGGAGCAGTTCGACGTCGAGATGATCGGCGCCACCGCCGACGCCATCGACAAGGCGGAGGACCGCCAGCTGTTCCGGGAGGCGATGACCAAGATCGGGCTGGAGACGCCGAAATCGCGGCTCGCCAATGCCTCGGCGCTGAAGAAGGCGGATCGCGAAAAATATCTCGCCGATCGCGACAAGCTGTCGGGCGAGGCGCGCGCCGAATTCGAGCGGCAATGGCTGCTCGGCGAGAACGAGCGCCGCAAGCGCTATCAGGAAGCGGCGCTGGGTGAAGCCTTGATGGCGCTGTCCGACATCGGGCTGCCGGCGATCATCCGTCCGTCCTTCACCATGGGCGGCACCGGCGGCGGCATCGCCTACAACAAGGAAGAATATCTCGACATCATCGAGCGCGGCCTGGATGCCTCGCCCACCAACGAGGTGCTGATCGAGGAGTCGGTGCTCGGCTGGAAAGAATACGAGATGGAGGTCGTCCGCGACAAGAAGGACAACTGCATCATCGTCTGCTCGATCGAGAACCTCGATCCGATGGGCGTGCATACCGGCGACTCGATCACCGTCGCGCCGGCGCTGACGCTCACCGACAAGGAATACCAGATCATGCGCGACGCATCGCTGGCGGTGCTGCGCGAGATCGGCGTCGAGACGGGCGGCTCCAACGTTCAGTTCGGCGTCAATCCCGCCGACGGCCGCATGGTGGTGATCGAGATGAATCCGCGCGTGTCGCGCTCCTCGGCGCTGGCGTCGAAGGCC
>DATMSE010000150.1:0-4594 GCA_035565575.1 Xanthobacteraceae bacterium | reverse complement strand
CGCCCAATCCCGGTTTTGTTCACCTTCACGTTCATTCGGCCTATTCGCTGCTGCGCGGTGCGATGAAGGTGCAGAAGCTGGCCGAACTGGCGAAGGCCGACCATCAGCCGGCGCTGGCGCTGACCGACACCGACAATCTGTTCGGCGCGCTGGAATTCTCCGACAAACTCGCCGGCTACGGCATCCAGCCGATCGTCGGCTGTGCGCTGGCCGTCGATTTCGGCGATCAGGACCCCAACGCGCGCAGCGGTGTCATTCCCGGGCCGGCGCGCATTGTTCTGCTTGCCGCCCGCGAAGCCGGCTATCGCAGCCTGATGCGGCTCAATTCGCGCGCATTCCTGGAAACGCCGACGCACCAAGCGCCGCATATCAAGCTCGATTGGCTGCGTGGCGAGACCGACGGTTTGATCGCGCTCAGCGGCGGGCCGGACGGGCCGATCTCCCTGGCGGTTGCCGCCGATCAAGCTGTGCTCGCAGCCGCGCGCTGCGATCAGCTCGTGGAACTGTTCGGCGACCGCTTCTATATCGAGTTGCAGCGTCATGGCGCCGAGCGCGAGCGGCGCGCCGAACCGGTTCTGATCGATCTCGCCTACGCAAAAGGTCTGCCGCTGGTTGCCACCAACGAGCCGTACTTCGCATCTGCCGACGATTACGAAGCCCATGATGCGTTGCTCTGCATCGCCGCCGGAAAATTGGTTGCGGAAACCGATCGCGATCAACTGACGCCGGATCATCGCTTCAAGACCCGCGCGGAAATGGCGGTGCTGTTCGCCGATCTGCCGGAAGCCTTGGCATCGACGGTCGAAATCGCTGAACGCTGCGCGTATCGTCCGCGCACGCGAAAGCCGCTGTTGCCCCATTTTACGGTCGATCCCAATACCAGCGGCGAGGAAGCTGAACGCGAAGAAGCCGCGGAATTGCGCAAGCAGGCCGCGGACGGGCTTGCAAGGCGGCTTAAGCTGCATGGTCTCGCGCAGGGCGCAACCGAGGAAGACTACCAGACGCGCTTGAACTTCGAGCTCGATGTCATCACCCGGATGAAATATTCCGGCTACTTCCTCATCGTGTCGGACTTCATCAAGTGGGCCAAGGCGCATGACATCCCGGTGGGACCGGGACGTGGTTCTGGCGCAGGTTCGCTCGTGGCCTATGCGCTGACGATCACCGACCTCGACCCGATCCGCTTTGGCCTGCTGTTCGAGCGCTTCCTCAATCCCGAGCGCGTCTCGATGCCGGACTTCGATATCGACTTCTGCCAAGATCGCCGCGGCGAAGTCATCGAATACGTGCAGCAACGCTATGGCCGCGATCACGTCGCGCAGATCATCACCTTCGGAACTTTGCAGGCCCGCGGCGTGTTGCGCGACGTCGGCCGTGTGCTCCAGATGCCTTACGGTCAGGTCGACAAGCTGACCAAGCTGGTGCCGCAGAACCCGGCCGCACCTGTCTCGCTGAAACAGGCCATCGAGAGCGAGCCGAAGCTGCAGGCATTTCGCGATGAGGATCCGGTGATCGCTCGCGCGTTTTCGATCGCGCAGAAGCTCGAAGGACTCAATCGACACGCGTCGACCCACGCCGCCGGTATCGTGATCGGCGATCGGCCGCTGCATGAGCTGGTGCCGCTCTATCGCGATCCGAAGTCCGACATGCCGGTGACCCAGTTCAACATGAAATGGGTCGAGCCGGCGGGACTGGTCAAGTTCGACTTTCTGGGTCTCAAGACACTGACGGTGCTCAACGTCGCGGTGCAACTGCTAAAACAGCGCAACATCGATCTCGATCTATCCACGTTGCCGCTGGACGACAAAGCGACTTACGAGATGCTGTCACGCGGCGATGTGGTCGGCGTGTTCCAGGTTGAAAGTCAGGGCATGCGGCGCGCGCTGGTCGATATGCGGCCGGACCGTCTGGAAGACCTGATCGCGCTGGTCGCGCTGTATCGTCCGGGACCCATGGCGAATATTCCGACCTATTGCGCGCGCAAGCATGGCGACGAAGAGCCGGAATACATGCATCCGATGCTCGAGCCGATCCTGAAGGAGACCTTCGGCGTCATCATCTATCAGGAACAGGTGATGCAGATCGCGCAGGTGATGGCGGGCTACTCGCTCGGCGATGCCGACCTGCTGCGCCGCGCGATGGGCAAGAAGATCCGCGCCGAGATGGACAAGCAGCGCGAGATTTTCGTCACCGGTGCGATGAAGAACAACGTCCCCAAGGGGCAGGCGGAAACCATCTTCGAGTTGCTGGCGAAGTTCGCCGACTACGGTTTCAACAAGAGCCATGCCGCCGCTTACGCGCTGGTGTCGTACCAGACTGCCTATATGAAGGCGCATTATCCGGTGGAGTTCATCGCGGCCTCGATGACGCTGGACATGAGCAACACCGACAAGCTGTCGGAATTCCGCTCCGAGGCGCAGCGGCTTGGAATCAAGGTTGAGCCGCCGTCGATCAACCGCTCGGGCGCAACGTTCGAGGTCAGCGAGAACACGATCTATTACGCGCTGGCCGCGTTGAAGGGCGTCGGTGCGCATGCAATCGAACAGATCGTCGAAGCGCGGCAGAAGGGATTGTTCACGTCGCTGGCGGATTTCGCCACGCGCGTCAGTCCGCGTGCGATCAACAAGCGCGTGATCGAAAGTCTCGCGGCGGCTGGCGCGTTCGATAGTCTCGAAAGCAGCCGTGCCCGCACTTTCGCCGGAGCGGACGCCATCCTCGCCGCAAGCCAGCGCAGTTTCGAAGCCGCGACGTCGGGGCAAAACGATATGTTCGGGGGCATGGCGGACGTGCCAAGCGTGATGCTGCCGGCGATCGACAACTGGCTCCCAGCGGAGAAATTGCGCCGTGAATACGATGCCATCGGCTTCTTCCTGTCCGGTCACCCGCTGGATGACTACGCGACCATTCTCAAGCGGCTGCGGGTGCAGTCATGGGCCGAATTCTCGCGCGCCGTGAAGAGCGGGGCGACCGCAGGCAAAGTTGCGGCGACCGTGGTGTCGCGCATGGAGCGCCGGACCAAGACCGGCAACAAGATGGGCATCATCGGTTTGTCGGACCCGACCGGCCATTTCGAGGCCGTGCTGTTCTCGGAGGGACTCGCCCAGTTCCGAGACGTGCTGGAGCCCGGCGCTGCGGTCCTGCTCAAACTCGGCGCTGAACTTCAGGGCGAGGATGTGCGGGCGCGCGTACTGCACGCCGAGGCGCTGGACGATGCCGCGGCGAAAACCCAGAAGGGCCTGCGCATCTTCTTGCGCGACACCAAGCCGCTCGATTCGATCTCGAAACGGTTACCGCCCCCCGGTGGCGGCACGGCAAATGGAAATATTTCCCTTGTATTGCAGCTCGATGCGCAAACTGAAGTGGAGTTCGAACTCTCCGGCCGTTTTCCGGTGTCGCCGCAGATTGCGGGCGCCATCAAGGCGGTGTCCGGAGTGGTCGACGTTCAGGTCCTGTGAGGGATCGGTCGCCGCAACTGCGCCTTGTTTGCCTTATTCGAAACGTTTCATTCAACCACTGTTCAGACATCGCGGCGCTGAATCCGCGCGTGCCGATCCGGGTACGCGAATCGCGATTTTGCAGAAGGCGAACGACCATGCGCCTGAACCGAGCTTTGCGGATCCTTTTGATGTGCGTCGCTTTGATCGGCGCATTCGCTTTCCCTAACGCCGCGTCCGCCCAGCAGCAGGAGAAGCGTATCGCGCTGGTGATCGGAAATGGCGCTTATGCCAAGGCGCCGCTTTCGACCGCCGCCAACGACGGCGGCTTGATCGCGCAGACATTGGAAGCCGCCGGTTTCGATGTCACCGGCGCGCGCGATCTTGACGGCGATACGCTGCGCGGCACATTCCGCGATTTTATGAAGAAGGCCGAGGAGTCGGGGCCGGATACGGTCGCGGTGATGTATCTCGCTGGCTATGGCATTCAGTACGCCGGCGAAAACTATTTCATTCCAGTCGATTCCAGGATTGAACGCGACACTGACATTCCGACCGAAGGTCTGCGGGTTGGCGACTACATGCGCCAGCTTGCGGCGTTGCCGCTGAAGGTCAGCGTTGTGGTGCTGGATATAGCGCGCGAGCAACCTTTCGTCGCCGGCGGATCGATCGCCTCCGGCCTCGCCATGGTGGAGCCCAGTCCGCGCATGCTGGTTGCGTTCAACGCCGCGCCGGGCACGGTCGCGCCGGAAGAGCAGGGCGCCTATGGGGTCTATGCGCAGGCGCTGGCCGAGATGATCCGCACCGGCGGTCTGTCGCTGCCGGACCTGTTCAATCGGGTGCGGCTGCGCGTCAACGAGAACACCAAGGGCGCACAGGTGCCGTGGGACACGCAAAAGGTCGAGGCGCAATTCATGTTCTTCGATCGCGCTCCGGATGCGCCGTCGCTCGGCACGCACGATCAGGCGATGCGCGACAAGCCGATCCGCGACCTCGGCGCATCCGAGGCCTACGCCGCGGCGCTCGATCGCGACACCTTGCAAGGCTACGAGGATTTCTTGGCTGCCTATCCGAGCGATCCGATGGCGAAGCGGGTCAGGGCAATCGTCGCCGCGCGCCGCGAGGCGATCACCTGGCGTCGCACCTATCGTGTCAACAGG
>DATMSE010000149.1:0-8530 GCA_035565575.1 Xanthobacteraceae bacterium | reverse complement strand
CGTGAGGGCTGTCGCGGTGGCTTCCATCTCGGTGGAGGCGGAGGTCAGCGAGCCGATCATCTCGCTGACCATGGCCTCGAAATTCCGGGTGACCTTGTCCATGGTTTCCGCGCGCCGCAGTTTCGCGCTGGCCTCACTGGCCACGGCATCGTCGGCAGCCTTCTTCGCGACCAGCGCCGCCTTGAACACCTGCAACGTCTCGGCGATCTGGCCGATCTCGGTTCGCTTGCCCCGATGCGGGATATCGACGTCGAGATCGCCGGCGGATAGTGCGCGCATCGGCCGTAGCACGCTGCCGATGCCTTTTGCGATGTCGCGCACGATCAGGACCGCTGCGCCGAGCCCCAGCAGCACCATTCCGATCAGCACGGCAAGCACCACATTGAATGCGGTGCTGTAGGCACGTTCCGCGTTCTGGCCGGAGACGCTGGCGCCATGATCGTTCAGCGCGACGATCTTGGTCATCACCGCGTCCATCTTGCGACCCGCGGGCGTCGCGCGGCTGGCATTGATGGCGCGCGCCTGCGCCGTCTCCCGCTTGCGGGCATGGGCGATCACCTCGTCGGCGGCGGCGCGGAAATCCTTCCAGGTCTTCGACAGTTCCTGATACAGCGCGGCTTCTTCCGGGGTGGTGATGCGGGGCGCATAGGCCTTGTCGGCGGCCTCGTAGTCGCGGGCGCGCGCGTCGAGATTGCGCTGGATGTCCGCCATGAAGGCATCGTCAGGCTCGGTCAGATAATCGCGCAGCACGGCCCTGTAGCGCGCCGACTGGGTGCGCAGTTCGCTGACGAGACGGATATTTGGAAGCCAGTTGGCCTTGATGTCCTGCGCCGAGGTGTTGATGGCGCGCATCTCGGCGATTGCAAACAGCCCTGTGGCCGTGAGCGCGAGGAGCAGCACCGCGACCAGACCGGTCAACTTGGCTCTGATGGAAAGTCTCGAAAGCATCATATCGTCCTTGGAATGCGGCGCGCGGGTTTCGCGCCGGCAGTCTTCAATGGGCGTGCGACAGCGGCCGCCATGACAAATGGCGCTACAACCGGCTTGACGCTGTTGGGCTTTTCTTCCAGTGGGGCCCAATCTCCTCGGAAGGGATGGGCTCAGTCTGGTTGTAACGCAGCGGGGTAAAGCCTTGGTAAAGAGGGGGGTTCCGGTGCGATCCCCCGGCCGCGAAGGCGAATTTTCGCCCGCACGCCGCCATGCTCCGGCCTTGCGCAATTGTATCACTATGCCACCATTGTCGGGGGACGACGGGAGGCCGCGATGCGCTGGTGTTTCTCGATCGGGTTGTTGCTGGCCGCGAGCGTGATGGCCGGTGACGTCGCTGTGGTGGCCGCGCCGCGGGCTCCCGCGCATGTGGTTCAGGCCAAGCCCACCGATGTCAAGGTCGATGTCGAATTGGTGCTGGCGGTCGATGTTTCCTATTCGATGGATATCGATGAGCTGACGGTGCAGCGCGAGGGATATGCGCAGGCGATCGTCTCCAAGGATTTCCTGCAGGCGCTGAAGACCGGGCCGAACGGCAAGATCGCCATCACCTATTTCGAATGGGCTGCCGCGACCGACCAGAAGATCATCATTCCCTGGCGCATCATCGACGGGCCGGAATCCGCCGATGCGGTTGCCGCCGAAATTCTCAAGACGCCGGTGCGACGCGCGTCGCGAACATCGATCTCCGGCGCCATCAATTTCGCGATGCCGCTATTCGAGCAGAACCCCTATCATGGGCTTCGTCGCGTCATCGATATTTCCGGCGACGGACCCAATAACAACGGCATGCCGGTGACGGTCGCGCGCGATGCGGCGTTGGAGAAGGGCGTGGTCATCAACGGACTTCCGGTGATGGTGAAGGAGCCGAGCTACTCGACGATGGATATCGACAATCTCGACTACTATTACGAGGATTGCGTGATCGGCGGGCCGGGCTCGTTCGTGGTGCCGATCAAGAGCAGCGCCGCGTTCAGCGAGGCGATCCGCACCAAGCTGGTGATGGAGGTGGCCGGCCGCGTCCCGCCATCGCGCGTTGTCCCCGCCGCCGGCCGCGAGCCGCGGGTCAGCTGCACGATCGGCGAGAAGATCTGGCAGGACCGCTGGGGCAGGTGAGATCACAGATGCGGGCAGCGTGGCCGGAGCGAATCCGACCACGACAAGAGACGATCATTCCGGATACGGACAACAGACGCGCGTCACACCTTCGCTTCCAGCACCAGATTGAAGGGCGTCTCCGCGGCGCGCCGGATGCGGGAGAAGCCGCTCTCCTTGGCGATTGCGCTGAGCCGCGCCTCGCCGGCCTGCGCTCCCAGCGCGAGGCCGACTTCCTGCGCCAGTGATGCAGGCGTGCAGACCATGGTCGAGGCGGCATAGAACAAGCGGCCTACCGGATTGAGGTTGTCTTCGAGTTTGTCCTGTGCGAACGGCTCGACCAGCATGCAGGTGCCATCCTCCGCCAGCGTTTCCTTGACGTGCCTGAGTGCGCCGACGGGATCGCCCATGTCATGCAGGCAATCGAAGAAGCACACGAGATCGTAGCCCTTCGCAGGATAGGTCTTGGCGGTAGCAACCGCAAAGTCGACCCGGTCGCTCAAACCCTCGTTGGCTGCGGCCGCCTGAGCGGCGTCGATCGATCCCGGATGCGCGTCGAAGCCATAGAAGCGCGAGTTCGGATAGGCCTTCGCCATCAACACGGTCGATATTCCATGCCCGCAGCCGATGTCGGCAACCTTGGCGCCGCGCTCCAGCTTGGCGACCATGCCATCCAGCGCCGGCAGCCACTCCTGGACCAGATGATGTTTGTAGGTCGTGCGGAAAAAACGCGCGGTGCCGCAGAACAGGCATTCGGAGCGGTCGTTCCAGCCGACGCCCTTGCCGCTCTTGAAAGCGTCCGAGATCTTCGGCTCGTCCAGCATGATGGCCGCCATGAGGTCGCCAACCGCGCCCATGAAGACCGGGCTGTCGTCGTCCGCGAAGACCATCGCCTGTTCCGGCAGCATGGAGAATTTCTTGGTTTTGGTGTCGTATTGCACGTAGCCCGATGCGGCTTGTGCGGACAGCCACTCGCGCACGTAACGCTCGGTGGTGCCGGTGGCTTGTGCAAGCTGGGCGGGTGTCATTGGCTCTCTCGCCAGTGCCTTATAGAGACCGAGCCGATCGCCGGTCCGGATCAATGCGGTATTGGCGGCAGCGCCGATGTCGCCGACCATCTTGCCCATGAACTCATTCAGTCGATCCATATTCACGTCCATGACAGCCTCCTGTGAAGGATCGAGCCGATCTGCGTGATCGGACTCGTCACTCATCGGTTGAGTGAGCATGATCCTTTCCGGAAACCAGCTCCCAATTTTTCGGGAACCATGCTCGCGTGACATGCAGATTGTCAGCCGGCGCCAGGATCTCCGGCGGCGCACCTGTGCGGAGCGGAAATGGCATAGCGCCGAGAGGAGCGATCAATCAGCGTCCGGTCGATGGGACGGAATCGCTCGGGCATGAGTCATCACGCCTGCGAAGAGGTTCAACGCGCGCGGATAAATTTCGCCACCAGCTCGACATGGGGCGTGTGACGAAATTGATCGACCGGTGTGACGGTCTCGATTCTGTAGCCGCCGTCGATCAGGATGCGCGCATCGCGAGCAAAGGTGATGACATTGCACGACGCCGCGACAATCACCGGCACCTTGCTGGCGGCAAGCTGCTTGCTCTGTGCCTCCGCGCCCTGGCGTGGCGGATCGAACACGACGGCATCGGCGTTGCGCAATTCCTGCGGCACCAGCGGCCGGCGGAACAGATCACGCGCCTCGGCGCTGATCGGCTTGAGGCCATGCGCGGACGCCGCGGCTCTTTTCAGCGCGTCGATCGCGCCACCATCGCTGTCGAATGCGGCAACGCGCGCCTTTGCTGCAAGTCGCAAGGCGAAGGGGCCGACGCCGCAGAACAGGTCGACGATCTGCTTTGCCTTGCCGCAATGGTGGGCCGCCAGCGCAGCGAGCGTTTCCTCGCCGGCGACGGTCGCTTGCAGGAACGACCCTGGCGGCAACGGCACCGTGGCGGCGCCCATCGCGACGACCGGCGGCGCGCGCATCAGCACCAGGTCGCCGTGGCGGGTCAGCCGTGCCAGCCCGTACTGTTCGGCGAGGCGAGACAGCGCAGCGATGGCGGGCGGCGGCAGCGGGCCGGTGCCGCGCACGTCGATGTCGAGTCCGTTGTCAGCCGCGGTGATCTGAATGTCGAGCGGCTTGGAGACCGGCTTCAGCACGGCGGCGAGCGCGCGCGCCGCCTCGATCGCGCCCTCAAGCGCCGGGTCGAGGATCGGGCAGGCATCGATCGGGATGACTGCATGGCTGCTCGCTGCGGTGAAACCGACCGGAAAGCTGCCGTCGGCGGCGCGGCGGGCATGCAGCGTCACGCGGCGGCGGCCCGCGCCATGAGCGTCGATGAGTTCGGCGACCTCGGCATCGATGCGTGCGCGCGCCAGCGTATCGACCACGAGCCGGCGTTTCCATGCGCGATAGGCATCGGTCTGCCAGTGCTGGATCGCGCAGCCGCCGCAACGTCCGAAATGCGCGCAGAACGGATCGATCCGCTGCGGGCTCGGCGTCGCGATCGAGATCAATCGCATGCGGTCCGACCCGGGCTGCGGCGTTGCGACGACGGTTTCGCCCGGCAACGTATGCGGGATATAGCGCGCCATGCCACCGACGCGGGCGACACCGTCGCCGCGCTGGCCGACCTGATCGATCAACAGCGTTTCAGCCACGGCGCGCGCCAATGAAGAATTCGAGATTGCCGTCACCCCCAGCGATGCTGGACGGAAAGACATCGATGTCTTTACATCCCTGCGCGGCGGCAAAGGCCGCGATGTCGTCGCAGACCGCCCGATGCACGGCGGCGTCGCGCACGATGCCTTTCTTGATCGCGCTGCGGGGCGCCTCGAATTGCGGCTTGATCAGTGCCAGCAGACTCATCGGCGCGGCGGCAAGCGACAACGCGACCGGCAGGATCAGCTTCAGCGAGATGAAGCTGGCATCGATTACCACCACGTCCGGGCGCTGCGGCAGCCGCTTGCCCTCATAGCTGCGAATATCGGTCTGCTCCATCGAGACGACGCGCGGATGGCCGCGCAAGCTCTCGTGCAGCTGGTCGGTGCCGACATCGATGGCGAAGACGAGTGCCGCGCCTTCGCTCAGCAGCACTTCCGTGAAGCCGCCGGTGGAGGCGCCGACATCGAGGCAGACGTGATCTTCGATTTCAATGGGATAGTGCCCGAGCGCACCGGCGAGCTTGACGCCGCCTCGCGACACCCATGGATGAGGCGGCTCAGCCTCCAGCGCGGCATCCGTCGCGATCATCTCGGAGGGTTTGGTCACGATATGGCCGTCGGCGCGAACGAGGCCGGCGGCAATCGCCGATTGTGCCCGTGCGCGGCTCTCAAAAAGACCGCGCGCCACCAGGAGCTGGTCGGCGCGCTGTCGTGGCCTCGTCGTCATTGCCGCGGTGCGGCTCAGGCGCCGGCGAGCTTGATGGTCCCGGCCTTATCCTTGCCGATGGTCTCGAACACCTTGGCAACGATGCCCTTGGAGTCGAGCTTGGCATAGGCGTACATCGCCGCGGGGGTGTTGTGATCAATGAATTCGTCCGGCAGCACCATGGAGCGGAAGCGCAGCATGCCGGTATCGAGCACGCCGCTCTCGGCCAGCGTCTGCATCACATGCGATCCGAAGCCGCCGATGGAGCCTTCCTCGACGGTGATCAGGATTTCGTGCTCGCGCGCCAGCTTCAGTACCAGTTCGACATCGAGCGGCTTCATGAAGCGCGCATCGGCGACGGTGGTGGACAGCCCGTGGGCGGCGAGTTCGTCGGCGGCCTTCTCGCATTCGGCGAGGCGGGTGCCGAACGACAGCAGCGCCACCTTGTTGCCCTGGCGGATGACGCGGCCTTTGCCGATCGGCAGCGGCACGCCGACTTCCGGCATTTCAACGCCGCGGCCTTCGCCGCGGGGATAACGCACCGCGCTCGGGTGATCGTTGATGGCGACCTGCGTGGCCACCATGTGCACCAGCTCGGCTTCGTCGGCCGCGGCCATGATCACCATGTTCGGCAGGCAGCCGAGATAGGCGTTGTCGAACGAGCCGGCATGCGTGGCGCCGTCGGCGCCGACGAGGCCGGCGCGATCGATGGCGAAGCGCACCGGCAGATCCTGGATGGCGACGTCGTGCACCACCTGATCGTAGCCGCGCTGCAGGAAGGTCGAGTAGATCGCACAGAACGGCTTGTAGCCCTCGGTGGCGAGGCCGGCGGCGAAGGTCACCGCATGCTGCTCGGCGATGCCGACATCGAATGTGCGCTCGGGGAAGGCCTTGTTGAAGATGTCCACACCGGTGCCGGAGGGCATCGCGGCGGTGATGGCGACGATCTTGTCGTCCTTCTCGGCTTCCTTCACCAGCGACTGGCCGAAGACGTTCTGATAGGCCGGCGCATTCGGCTTGGCTTTCGCCTGGGCACCGGTTGCGACGTCGAACTTGACCACGGCGTGATACTTGTCGGCCGCGGCTTCGGCCGGCGGATAGCCTTTGCCCTTCTGCGTCACGACGTGAACGAGGATCGGCCCGTTCTCCATATCGCGAACGTTCTTGAGCACCGGCAGCAGGTGATCGAGATTGTGGCCGTCGATCGGGCCCACATAGTAGAAGCCAAGCTCCTCGAACAGCGTGCCGCTGTTGGTCATGAAGCCGCGCGAATACTCCTCAACGCGGTTGGCGCGGTCGGCGAGCGCCTTCGGCAGATGCTTGCTGAGCTGCTTGCCGGCTTCGCGCAACGTCCGGTAGGTCTTGCCGGAATACAGACGCGACAGATAGGCCGACATCGCGCCGACCGGCGGCGCGATCGACATGTCATTGTCGTTGAGGATCACGATCAGCCGGGAATTCATCGCGCCGGCGTTGTTCATGGCTTCGTAGGCCATGCCGGCCGACATCGCGCCGTCGCCAATCACGGCGATGACGTTGTTCTTGCCGCCGGAGAGATCGCGCGCCACGGCCATGCCGAGGCCGGCCGAGATCGAGGTGGAGGAATGGGCGGCGCCGAACGGATCGTAGTCGCTCTCGGAACGCTTGGTGAAGCCGGACAGGCCCCCGCCGGTGCGCAGGGTGCGGATCCGGTCGCGACGGCCAGTGAGGATTTTGTGGGGATAGGCCTGGTGGCCGACGTCCCAGATCAGCCGGTCGCGCGGCGTATCGAAGATGTAATGGATTGCGGTGGTCAACTCGACCACGCCGAGGCCGGCGCCGAAGTGGCCGCCGGTGACGGACACGGCGTCGATGGTCTCCTGCCGCAACTCGTCGGCGACCTGTCGAACCTGCTCGACCTTGAGCTTGCGGAGGTCGTCGGGGGTCCGGATCGTGTCAAGGAGCGGGGTCTTACTGTAGCTGGTCACGGCAGAGTTCCAATTTGCATGTCAGGAACGGCGAAAGGACTCATATGGGTGCTGCGCACGCGTTGCGCATCTGGACCCGCATCCTTAAAGCCTCCTGAGCAGGGAAAAACTGTTTCAGGCCTAATCGCGCGCTGCGGCCGGGAACTGTGATCCAGGTCACGTCTGCGGCACGGTATGGTGTCATGTATTTACACGAGCATTTTCAGTCTCTTAGCCGAAGAATGCATGGGCTTGAGACGAAAGTGCAAATGTATAGTGTTTCCAATCTTATACCAAGCCTCCTCCCCAAAGCCAACTTTCGGCGTTGCCATAGGTCAGGTGACGGGGCGTATCGGTTCAATACACCGTCCGCTTAACGGTCGGAAAGGCTTGGACGTTCCCCTTTTATAAGGCAGCGGGGGCTGGGGAAAGGGCAGAAGCGCCCGCCCCTTCGGGGCTGAGCACGGTCTCCAGCGCGGCGGCGGGATCGCGGGCGCGGTCCGCCAGGGCGACCGGGCCGCAGACCATCATATTGAAATCGTAAGGATGCGGCCGCTCGCTGGCCATCACGAACTGGAAATGGACCCGGAAGAACTGCCAGCGGAAACTGTTGTAATGGACCGGGTCGATCATGTCGCGGAATCGGATCGGAATCACGACGGGATTGCGCCGCGCGGGCCCGGCGTCGATTCGATGCCCCTTGATCGGATCGAACGGATAGAAGTTCATCACATCCTTGCGGGACTGGCAGTCGATCCAGTCGATGGCCGGCTCGACGGCCAGCCGGCGAAGATGCGCGCGGAACGTTTGCGAGATCGGCAGGAAGCCGACGATCGGCAGATTGCCGCCCAATGTCAGCAGGGTGACGCGCGGACCGTGACGGCCGAGATCGGGATCGATCGCCAGCGCGCGCGCCATGATCTCGACGCTGAGAAACGAGCCGGAGCTATGCCCGACGACCACAAGCTCCTCGGCGTCGCTGCTGCGCGCGGTCTCGACGAGATGTCGGGCGAAATGATCGATGCGCCGGTCCCAGTCCGGGCGCTTCCGATGCGCGAACCGCCAGGTGAAGATGGTGTCCGCCATCAGGTAGAGCGCGTAGGTGCGTTTCTCGGTGTATTTCAG
>DATMSE010000148.1:0-24541 GCA_035565575.1 Xanthobacteraceae bacterium | reverse complement strand
GCGATGCCAGCATCACGAACTCGCGGCGTTGATCCGCCACTGATACCTCCCGCCAGACCATGTCCATGCCTCCTGCCTCACCGCAGGAGTGTCAGGCATCTCCCCGAACACTGTCAGGTATCTCTCAAGGCCGTACACTTGACCCGGCCATCCATGTCTTACTTGCGGACTCTCAGGGAAGACGTGGATGCCCGGCACAAGGCCGGGCATGACGAACACTAAAGCCCCGCAAACCAAAAGGGCCGGATCATCGATCCGGCCCTTTTGATTGCGGCAGAGTTCGCAAATTCGCGATGGCTTACGCCAGCCCTTCGCTCTTCAGCGCCGCCTGCACCTGCGGACGGGCTGCGACGCGCGCTTTGTAGGCCATCAGGTTCTTTAGCGCCGAGAGGTCGAACTTGTGGGCGTCGGCCCAGCGCAGCATGGTATAAAGATAGCCGTCGGCGACGGTGAAGGTGTTGCCCATCAGGTAGTCGTGGCCGGCCAGCTTTTCGTCGATATGCTTGAGCTTCCCCATCAGCCGGTCGCGGAAGAACTGCTTGGTGTCGTCGCTCAGCACCGGCGCGAACAGCGGGCTGAAATTCTTGTGCAACTCGCTGGTGAGGAAGTTCAGCCACTCCTGCAGCCGATAGCGCTCGGTGGTGCCGTTGGCCGGCGCCAGGTTCTTGCCAGCGGCCTTGTCGGCGATCGCCTGCACGATCACCGGCCCTTCGGTGAGGATCGAGCCATCGTCGAGCTGCAGGGTCGGCACCTGACCCTTGGGATTGACCTTGAGGAAGTCGCTGCCGTCCTCCAGCTTCTTGGCTTTCAGGTCGACCTTGGCGAGATCATGGGCCAGTCCGGCTTCGAGCAGGGCAATATGCGGCGACAGCGAACAGGCGCCCGGCGAATAATAGAGTTTCATCGGAATTGTCCTCCCTGAGGATTATCGCTATGTGAGATGACTTGATTAAATGCGCCTGCATGGAATAGTCAAGTTTGATGCAGCTGCATATATAGGCGCGTGACGGGATAGGCTTTCGACCAATACACCATGGATCGGGGATGAAGCGCAGACCATCGACGGAGGCGACCGCAGCATGGATACGGCTGATGCGTATCCAGAGCCGGGTGCTCGGCGCGGTCGAGCAGGACTTGAAGAAAGCCGGCTTCCCGCCCTTGGCGTGGTATGATGCGCTGTTGGAATTGTCGCGTGCGCCCGGCGGCGAACTGCGGCCCGTCGAACTCGAGAAACAGATGCTGCTGCCGCAATACTCGACGTCACGGCTGATCGATCGTCTGGTCGAGGAAGGCCTTGCGGTGCGCCGCGAATGCAAGATGGACAAGCGCGGCCTGTTCGTCGAGATCACCGACGCCGGCCGCGATCTGCAGAAGCGGATGTGGAGCGCCTATTCCGCCGCCATCGAGCGTCATGTCGGTTCGAAGCTGTCGGATGCCGATGCGGCGCGGTTGTGTAGCCTGCTGGATCGGCTGGGCTGCTCCTGCGATCAGTCGGCGTCCATTTCTCCAGGCGCTGCGGCGACACGATGAGATTACTCCAATCACCCGGTCGCGCGCCGTTCGGCCGCGATCCTGTCCCTCACCGCGCGGACAACATTGTCGCGGTCCTGACCCGGATTATTCATGGCGCGTGATCAGACCGATACGACGCCGCTAGGATCCCGCGACGATTTGGTGGCGTGGTTCGAGGCGGGCATCAAGCCGAAGTCGGAATTTCGGATCGGCACTGAGCACGAGAAGACGCCATTCACCATCGCAGGACATCGGCCGGTGCCGTATGAAGGGTCGCGCGGCATCGGCGCGCTGTTGGAAGGCATGCGGCTCCTGCTCGGCTGGGAGCCGATCATGGAGCGCGGCAACATCATCGGGCTGCACGACGTCACCGGAGGTGGCGCGATCTCGCTCGAACCCGGCGGGCAGTTCGAGCTGTCCGGCGCGCCGCTTGAAACCGTGCATCAGACCCAGGCCGAGCTCATGGCGCATCTCGCACAGGTCCGCGAAGTGGCGGCGCCGCTCGGCATCGGCTTTCTCGGCCTTGGCATGACGCCGTCGTGGTCGCGCGCGGACATTCCGATGATGCCGAAAGGCCGCTACAAGATCATGACCGGCTACATGCCGAAGGTCGGCACGCTCGGTCTCGATATGATGTATCGGACCTGCACGGTGCAGACCAATCTCGACTTCTCCTCCGAAGCCGACATGGTGAAAAAGCTGCGCGTCTCACTGGCCCTGCAACCGGTGGCGACAGCGCTGTTCGCGAATTCACCCTTCACCGAAGGCAAGCCGAACGGCTTCCTGTCGTTCCGTTCGGAGATCTGGCGCGATACCGACAACGCGCGCGCCGGCATGCTGCCGTGGGCCTTCGAGGACGGCATGGGCTTCGAGCGCTGGGTCGATTATGCGCTCGACGTGCCGATGTATTTCGTCAAGCGCGGCGACAGCTATATCGACGTCTCCGGATCCTCATTCCGGGATTTCTTCGAGGGCAGGAACGACAAACTGCCCGGCGAACGGCCGACTTTGTCGGACTGGGCCAATCATCTCTCGACGATTTTTCCCGAGGTGCGGCTGAAACGTTATCTCGAAATGCGCGGCGCCGATGGCGTGCCGTGGGGGCGGCTGCCGTCGCTGCCGGCGTTCTGGGTCGGCTTGTTGTACGACGACACCAGCCTCGATGCCGCGTGGGATATCGTCAAGCAATGGACCGCCCATGAACGGCAGGCGCTGCGCGATGACGTGCCGCGCTTCGGCTTCAAGGCGCGCATCCGCGACCGCTATCTGTTCGAGATCGCCAAGGAATGTCTGGCGCTGGCCCATGCCGGGTTGCGCCGCCGCGGCCATGTCGATCATCTCGGCCGCGACGAGACCCGCCATCTCACGGCGCTGGATGAGATCGTCGAGGCGGGACGCTCACCGGCGGAAGAAATGCTCGAGAAGTATCACGGCGCCTGGAAGGGGTCGGTCGAGCCGGCCTATGACGAATACGCATTTTGAGGTGAGCCCCTAAGACGAGTGCCCGGGGGCTCAAGCTTCGTCCCGTCGTCCAGGTCCCGCGCCGAGCTGCGAGGGTCGCCGTCGCGATATTTTCGCAGCCGCACATCATCAACTCGTGAGATGCGCCCGCTGTTCATCCGCCGTACAGGAATATGGCGATTAGATGATTTGCTGCATCTCCTGCGGCGTTTATTTCATTTCTGGCGGCTGAGCGAGGACCCGGTTGCGGGCATTCGCATCCATTGCATCCGCGCGGTGACGGAAAGGAGGTTTGAATGTCCGGCGCATCCCATTTCAGGACATTTCTTGGGCTTGCGGTCGTGGCACTCTGTTTCCTTTCATCGTCATTGGTCCCGCCGGCTCATGCGCAGGTCAATTTCGACCGCATCGGTGGTGATTATCAGCGCTCTCCGGTTCGGTCGGGCGATCCCGCCGATTGCGCCATGATCTGCGAACGTGACCGGCGATGCCGCTCCTGGACCTTCAGCTATCCGACGCTCACGGAAGGAGCGTTCTGCTGGCTCAAGAGCACGGTGCCGCAGCGAACGCAGAGCGATTGCTGCATCTCGGGCGTGCGTGGCGCCGGCGTTCTTGAGCCGCATGTCAGGGGTCTCGAAATCTCCACGGACCGCAGCGGCGGTGACTATCGGAATTTCGAGATCAAGGGAAAGTCAGGTGAAGATCAATGCAAGGCGGCCTGCGTCGGCGACAACAAGTGCCGCGCCTGGACCTATGCCCGTCCGGGTTATGCCGGTCACGAAGCGCGATGCTTTTTGAAAAAGGAAATCAAACCGCCGCGGCGTAAGCCGGGATTCGTATCCAGCGTCGTGCGCTAAAGAGTGCATCCCGAGCCGCGACATTACGTGAATTATCAGGGCTTGAAATGTGCCTGTGCCGTTTTTGAAGCGAGCGCATGCCATTGCCGCTTCAACAACGGCTCGACGTCGTTCCGCGTGGCCCGTGAGAGGCGGATCAGCACGATGGAATAGTCGCGATAGTGATCGGTGAAGAAGAAAACCTGCGGCCGCGTCTCCACCAGCATGTCGCGCTCGTCCGGCGGAACGCCGGGCATCACCAGGCTGTCGCCGTCCTCCTTGAGCCGCACCAGCATCTTCTTGCGGACCCTCAAGGCCGGTGTGCCGTAGGAAGTGCCGTCCGCGACCTCGGGCCAACCCAAGGCGATGGCGCGAATGTCATCGAAAGTTATCAAAGACTCTCCCCGTGTGAGATCCCCATGCGCCTTCGGTGCTTCGGGGGTTGATCAATGCACCATCGAGAAGAAACGCGACAGGCGCAGGCCGGACGGCCACGCCCAGACCGGCTGACTGCGAATGCCGAGGTCCCATGATCCGACGATGGCATCGACACGTCCGACGAGGTCGCTTACCGGCAGCAATCCGACACCACCATCGGTGACCGGTACGCGGCTGTCGGCGGAGTTGTCGCGATTATCGCCCATGACGAAGAGATGATCCGGTGGCACGGTCACTTCGGCCGTGTTGTCGAGAACGCCATTCATGCGCAGCTTGAAGATGGGATGCGATGCGCCGTCGGGCAGCGTCTCGATATAGCGTTGCGCCACCTGGCCGGTGCCGTTGTCCTGCTCGGCTTCGCCGAGGCCATCGGCTTTCAGCGGCGCCGGCGCGCCGTTGATCCAGACCTGCCCATTCCGCATCTGAACGCGATCGCCCGGCAGGCCGATCACGCGCTTGACCCAGACCTGCGAGGTGTCGCCGGGCCAGCGGAAGACCACGACGTCGCCGCGTTTCGGCAGTTCGCCGAACAGTCGCCCGGTGGCGGGCACGGTGATGTGGATCGGCAGCGAGGCGGCGCTGTAGCCGTAGGGAAATTTCGAGGCGAGCAGCGCATCGCCGATCAGCAGCGTCGGCTCCATCGAAGCCGACGGCACATAGAACGGCTCGGCCACGGCGCCCTTCGCGACAAAAACCGCGAACACGACCGCTGCGATCTGGCCGATCGAGGATGACCAGCGCTGCCGGCGCTTGGCTGCCGATGTGGTCTCGCTACTCATCCGCCGGTCCCTCCCACGGTGATGCGATCCATCCGCAGCGTCGGCTGGCCGACGCCGACCGGAACGCCCTGGCCCTGCTTGCCGCAGGTGCCGATGCCGTCGTCGAGCGCGAGATCGTTGCCGATCATGCTGATGCGATGCAGGTCGGTCGGGCCGTTGCCGATCAGCATGGCGCCCTTGAGCGGCGCGCCGAGCTTGCCGTTCTCGATCTTGTAGGCCTCGGTGCACTGGAAAACGTACTTGCCGGAGGTGATGTCGACCTGCCCGCCACCAAAATTGGCGGCATAGATGCCGTTCTTCACCGAGGCGAGGATTTCCGCCGGGTCCCGCTGGCCAGCCAACATATACGTGTTGGTCATGCGCGGCATCGGCACGTGCGCATAGCTTTGGCGGCGGCCGTTGCCGGTCGGCCTCATATTCATCAGCCGGGCGTTCTGCCGATCCTGCATGTAGCCGACCAGGATACCGTCCTCGATCAGCACAGTGCGGTTGGTCGGCGTGCCTTCGTCATCGATCGAGAGCGATCCGCGCCGCGCCGAAAGGGTGCCGTCGTCGACCACGGTGACGCCCTTGGCGGCCACCTGCTGACCCATCAGTCCGGCGAATGCGGAGGTCTGCTTGCGGTTGAAATCGCCCTCGAGGCCATGTCCGACGGCCTCGTGCAGCATCACGCCGGGCCAGCCGGGGCCGAGTACGACGTCCATCTCGCCGGCCGGAGCCGGGACTGAATCGAGATTGACGATCGCCTCGCGCAGCGCGCCGTCGGCGGCCTCGCGCCAGGCCTTGGTTTCGATGAACCGGGCATAGCCCTCGCGCCCGCCATAGCCCTTGCTGCCGCTTTCCTGGCGGTCGCCGGAACCGGCCACCACCGAGATGTTGACCCGCACCAGCGGGCGGATATCACGATAGCTTTCGCCGTCCGGGCGCAGGATTTCGACGATCTGCCAGGTCGCTCCGAGGCTGACCGAGACCTGCCGCACCCGCGGGTCCTTGTCGCGCACATAGGCGTCGATTTCCGCCAGCAGCTTGACCTTGGCTTCGAATCCAGGCGCATCCAGCGGATTATCGTCGCCGTAAAGCCGGACATTGGTGTGCTGCGGGGCGGCGGCGAAGCTGCCCTGATAGCCGCCGCGAACCGCCTGCACCGCATCGGCAGCGCGAATCAGTGCCGGCAGCGACACATCGGAGGAATGCGCGTAGCCGACCGCGTCGTCCTTGACCGCGCGCAAGCCGAAACCCTGAGCGGTGTCGTAGGTTGCCTGCTTGAGCCGCCCGTTGTCGAAGGCAAGCGCTTCGGTCTGGCTGTATTCCATGAACAGTTCGCCATCGTCGGCGCCGCTGAGGCCGCGTGCGATCTCCTGGCGAACCCGGTCGCGATCGAGCTTGGCGCGGTCGAGCAGGGAAGTGGTGGCGGGATCGGTCATGGAGAGCTCCAGAGGCTGCGCGCGCGGTTGCGCCCGCCAAGGTGATTTGTCCCGAAGATAGGCATGGATGCCGGCGAAGGGGAGAGCCTTTCGTCAGACATCAGGAGCTGAAGGTTTCGTGAAATGGAGGAGACGTCCATTTCGTGCGCTGCGGCTCACGCCAAATCCACGCAGCGCTCTTTCCCGCGCGTTGCAGTCCGTTCGGGAAATGCCGAAACGTGGAATTAAGGCAGCTTATCGTACCCTTCGGCCAGTCCGTTCAGGCTGAGCGGAAAGCCGATTCCTTCTTCCGGGGTCTCGAAAATGATGAAAGTGGCCGTCTTGGCGTTGCGGATTTGGCCCAGCAGCTTGTCGTCCATCACAACTTCGGCAACACAGCCATTGGGCAGGCAGCGGACAAAGCCGGCGCGACCGACATCGACATTATCCAGCTTCAGGCCAAGACCGGACGGCAGCAGCACGCCGAGCGGGGCCACCACCCGCATCAGCTTGCTCTTTTGATCGGCCGTCTTGAGAACAATGACGGTCAGGCCGGCATTGGAGCGATCCTCGGCCACAACGCTCTGGATCAGGGCGCATTGCTCGCTTTTGGCTCCCGGCGGAGTATCGCAGCGGATCTGCCAGTCGCCGTGAACCGAGCGGACCGCGCCCTGGGCATGGGCAGGAACCAGCCCGCCGACCAGTAAAGCCGCCATGGCCCCGCCAATGATCCAGCGTGCGGCGCGGGCGAGCCGGCGGACGGCCTGTGGGCTGGAATGAGAATTCTGCCGAGTCTGGTGGTTCGAAGGCCCCATCGGGGTCGATCCCTTCAATGTCTGTCCAGTCCTGGTCTGATACGGCAATGACGGCGCCTTGAAGGCAGCCATGTCCGAATTCATGCGCCGGAGCGAACGAATCAGGTTCCGCTGCAGCATTTAGCCTGGGGTACATCGGCCAGTTCGGCTGTCAAGCGCAGTTGCGTCAATGGCGGTTAAATCATCCGATTTTGTGGCTATTTGGGTGAGCCGCCGGCAATCCCTTCAAATGCATCGCATCACCCCTACGACTGCATTGCGGGACGCGGCGAATTATGGTTTGAGAGGCAAGATTTCGACGCGTTCTAACGATCCGGCCGAGGGGGCCTTGTCGTGAAAATGCGCCGTGCAGCATTGCGCGCCGCGGGCGACGGATGCTTTCGGGTTTTATGACAAGGAGCGCGAGCGACATGAATATGTCGAGGGGCAAGATCGGCCGGCAATTGTTGGGGTTGGCGATTATCGGAATCGCGCTGGCGGCCGGCGGTTTTGCATTTGCGGACGTGGGCCAGCCGAAGCCTTGGGAAATGACGCTGCAGGCGTCCGCCTCGCCGGTGATGGACAACATCGAATGGTTCCACAACTTCCTGCTGTGGATCATCACCGCGATCACCGTCCTGGTGATGGTGCTGCTCATTGTTGTGATGGTGAAGTTCAACGCCCGGAGCAATCCGGTGCCGTCGCGCACCACTCATAACACCTTGATCGAGGTGATCTGGACGATCGTCCCGGTCATGATCCTGGTGGGTGTTGCGATCCCGTCGTTCCGTCTGCTGTTCGAGCAGACCGACATTCCGAAGGCGGACCTCACCGTCAAGGCGACCGGCAAGCAGTGGTACTGGACCTACTCCTATCCGGACAATGGCAAGATCGAGTTCGATTCGCTGATGGCGCAGGACAAGCAGCCGCGTCTGCTCGCCGTCGATAACGAGATGGTGGTGCCGGTCAACAAGGTGATCCGCGTGCAGACCACCGGCGCCGACGTGATTCACGCTTTCGCGGTGCCAGCCTTCGGCATCAAGATCGACGCCATTCCGGGGCGCCTGAACGAGACCTGGTTCAAGGCGACCAAGACCGGCATGTTCTATGGCCAGTGCTCGGAACTGTGCGGCAAGGACCATGCTTTCATGCCGATCGCGATCCGCGTCGTGAGCGACCAGGAGTTCGCCTCCTGGATCGAGACCGCGAAGAAGAAGTTCGCGTCGTCGCGCACCGACACCTATGCGCTGGCGCAGACGGATCAACAGTAACCGCAGTTAGGATATCTCGCTCGCATCGGCCGCGGCGAGCGAGAGGACCGAAAGGTCCGAAGACGGCAGGACAGGATTTCGAACATGGCAAGCAACGCAGCAACACCGGCTCATTCGCACCAGGGGCATGACGATCACGCGCATGGTCATCCGACCGGCTGGCGGCGCTTCGTTTATTCGACCAACCACAAGGACATCGGCACGATGTACCTGATCTTCGCGCTGATCGCCGGCTTGATCGGCGGCGCGATGTCGGTAGCGATCCGCCTCGAGCTGATGTATCCGGGCGTGCAGTTCTTCCATCAGACTCACGAATACAATGTGTTCGTGACCTCGCATGGTCTGATCATGATCTTCTTCATGGTCATGCCCGCGATGATCGGCGGGTTCGGCAACTGGATGGTGCCGCTGATGATCGGCGCGCCGGACATGGCCTTCCCGCGCATGAACAACATCTCGTTCTGGCTGTTGCCGGCGGCTTTCGCCCTGCTGCTGATTTCGACCTTCGTGGAAGGCGAGCCGGGCGGCAGCGGAGCCGGTACCGGATGGACGATGTATGCGCCGCTATCGACATCCGGTCACCCAGGTCCGGCGGTCGACTTCGTCATCCTCTCGATGCATCTCGCGGGCGCGTCCTCGATCCTCGGCGCGATCAACTTCATCACGACCATCTTCAACATGCGCGCGCCGGGCATGACCCTGCACAAGATGCCGCTGTTCGTATGGTCGATCCTGGTGACGGTCTTCCTGCTGCTGTTGTCGCTGCCGGTTCTGGCGGGCGCCATCACCATGCTGCTCACGGACCGTAACTTCGGTACGGCTTTCTTCGCGGCCGACGGTGGCGGCGACCCCGTCCTGTTCCAGCACCTGTTCTGGTTCTTCGGTCACCCTGAAGTTTACATCCTGATCCTGCCCGGCTTCGGCATGATCAGCCAGATCGTCGCGACCTTCGCACGCAAGCCGGTGTTCGGTTATCTCGGCATGGCCTACGCCATGGTCGCGATCGGCGGCATCGGCTTCGTGGTGTGGGCGCACCACATGTACACGGTGGGCATGTCGGGTGCGACGCAGGCCTACTTCGTCGCTGCGACCATGGTGATCGCGGTGCCTACCGGCGTGAAGATCTTCTCGTGGATCGCCACGATGTGGGGCGGTTCGATCGAGTTCAAGGCGCCGATGATCTGGGCGATCGGCTTCATCTTCCTGTTCACGGTCGGTGGCGTTACCGGCGTGGTGCTGGCCAATGCCGGCGTCGACCGCGTGCTGCAGGAAACCTACTACGTCATCGCGCACTTCCACTACGTGATGGGCGTGGCCGCGGTGTTCGCGATCTTTGCCGGCTGGTACTACTGGTTCCCGAAGATCACCGGTTACATGTACTCGGAGACCATCGCCAAGCTGCACTTCTGGGTGATGTTCATCGGCGTCAACATCCTGTTCTTCCCTCAGCACTTCCTTGGTCTGTCGGGCATGCCGCGCCGCTACGTCGATTATCCCGACGCGTTCGCCGGCTGGAATCTGGTGTCGTCGATCGGTGCCTATATCTCGGCCTTCAGCATCCTGATCTTCCTGTTCGGCATGGCGCTGGCGCTGATCCGCAAGGAAAAGGCGGCGGCCAATCCGTGGGGTCCCGGTGCGACCACCCTGGAATGGACGCTGTCGTCGCCGCCGCCGTTCCACCAGTTCGAGACGCTGCCGCGCGTGCAGTAAGAGAACCCTCGCGGCGCGTTTCGGCGCGCCGCGTCTTCGTCGAAGCTTCGGTGCGGGCTGAGATGCTCGCCAGAAGCCGTTACGGAAGTGAGAGCCATCTTGTCGATCGTTGACAACCACTCGCTGGCCTTGACGCCCCGTATTTCCGAGGCGGGGGTCGGCGACTATCTCGCGCTGCTGAAGCCGCGCGTGATGTCGTTGGTGGTGTTCACAGCGCTGGTCGGCCTGCTGATCGCGCCCGGTCACGTCCATCCGGTGCTGGCGATCACCGCGATTCTTTGCATCGCGGTGGGCGCGGGCGCCTCTGGCGCTTTGAACATGTGGTACGACGCCGACATCGACGCACTGATGTCGCGCACGTCCCAGCGTCCAGTCCCGACCGGTCGGGTCACCCCGCAGGAGGCCCTGGCTTTCGGGTTGACGCTGTCGTTCTTTTCGGTGGTGACGCTCGGCACGCTGGTGAACTGGGTGGCGGGCGGATTGCTCGCCTTCACCATCTTCTTCTATGCCGTGATCTATACGATGTGGCTGAAGCGCTGGACCGCGCAGAACATCGTGATCGGTGGCGCTGCGGGCGCGCTGCCGCCGGTGGTCGCGTGGGCCGCGGCCACGGGATCGCTCGCCGTCGAGCCGATCCTGCTCTTCCTCATCATCTTTTTCTGGACGCCGCCGCATTTCTGGGCGCTGGCGCTGTTCCGCAGCGACGACTATGCGCGCGCCGGCGTGCCGATGCTGCCGGTGGTCGCCGGGCCCGATGCGACGCGGCTGCAGATTCTGCTCTATACCCTCGTGCTGGTGGCGGTCGCGACCGCACCCTGGCCGCTCGGCTATTTCGATGCCATCTATGGCATGGCCTCGCTGCTGCTCGGCGGCTGGATGCTGGTGCTGGCGATCAACGTCTATCGCCGCCGCGAAGGCGCACCCGCGACCCGCGCCGCGCGCCAGTTGTTCGGTTTCTCGCTGCTGTACCTGTTCGCCCTGTTTGCCATTCTGCTGCTCGAGGTCGTGGTCAAGGGCGTTCTGGCGTGGCTCGCTTAAAGGGCTGATGGCGCGATATGGATGATGAGCAACCACCGGGGATCGTTCTCACCGAGGCGCAGAAGAAGCGGCGTCGGGAGCGGTCGATCGCGATTGCGGTGGCGTTAGGGGTTCTGGTCCTGCTGTTTTTTGCAGTGACGCTGGTGAAAGGTCCTGCGGTTCTCAATCGGCCTCTGTAGAGGCGGAGAGTTGCAGAGGCTTGGGCGTCACGGCGGGAATCGGCAGTGATGCAGGTGTGGTGGGGCATATCGGAAAGCAGGTTGCGATGACGACATCCGATCCAGCTCGTGGCGAAAAGCCGACGCCGCGTCGGTCGCGCGGTCTGCGCCGCGACACCGGCGTCGCGATTGCTTGCGGACTGTTCGTCGCCGGGATGGTCGGCGCTGCTTATGCCGCCGTTCCGTTCTACAACTGGTTCTGCCGCACCACCGGCTTTAACGGCACCACCCAGGTGGCGACATCGCTTCCCAGTGCCGAGCCGCTGGGGCGCAAGATCGCGGTCCGTTTCGATTCCAACGTCAGCGGCGGCTTGCCGTGGAAGTTCGAACCGGAAAAGACCGAGATCGACGTGCGGATCGGCGAGGTGGTGACAGCGTATTACTCGGTCACCAACACCGCGGCGCGAACCACGACCGGCCAGGCGGCCTACAATGTCGCGCCGCTGACCGTGGGATCCTACTTCCAGAAGATCAACTGCTTCTGCTTCACCGAGCAGACGCTGGGGCCGGGCGAAAAGCGCGAGATGGCCGTGGTCTTCTACGTCGATCCGTCGATGGTGAAGGACAGCGAGAACGACGGCGTGAACACCATCACGCTGTCCTATACGTTCTATCCGGTTCGCGATGCCGCGCCCCGTCCGGTGGCCGCAGGTGAATCGGATAACCGCAAGGGAAATTTGTGACCGGACTTTTTCGTCCGCGGAACGGGTGAGATTGATTTTTGAACGAATATGTGCCGACTAGTGCGGCACGTCCTACGGAGACACTGGAATGGCTACGGCGCACGCGAAGCACCACGACTACCACCTCGTTGACCCCAGCCCCTGGCCGGCGGTCGGCTCGCTCTCCGCCTTCATCATGGCGGTGGGCGCGATTTCGTGGATGCATCACCTTTATTCGGCGGCGCCGATTGTGTTCGGCATCGGAACCATCGGCGTGCTCTACACCATGGCCGCTTGGTGGGGCGACGTGATCCGCGAAGCCGAGCACAAGGGCGATCACACCCGTGTGGTGCAGATCAGCCACCGCTACGGCATGATCCTGTTCATCGCCTCCGAGGTGATGTTCTTCGTCGCGTGGTTCTGGGCCTATTTCAACTCGGCGCTGTTCCCGGCCGATCCGGTTCACTTCACCCGTGAGGCGCTGTTCGGTGGCGTCTGGCCGCCGAAGGATATCCAGACCTTTGATCCGTGGCACCTGCCGCTGCTCAACACGCTGATCCTGCTGACTTCCGGTACGACGGTGACCTGGGCGCATCACGCGCTGCTGGAAGGCGACCGCAAGGGCCTGAAGTGGGGCCTGATCCTCACCGTTCTGCTCGGCGCCTGCTTCACCTGCGTTCAGGCTTACGAGTATCATCACGCGGCGTTCAGCTTCGCCGGCAACGTCTATGGCGCCACCTTCTTCATGGCGACGGGCTTCCACGGCTTCCACGTGCTGGTCGGCACCATCTTCCTGCTGGTCTGCCTGTTCCGGGCCTATGCGGGCCACTTCACGCCGACCCATCACCTCGGCTTCGAATTCGCCGCCTGGTACTGGCACTTCGTTGACGTGGTCTGGCTGTTCCTGTTCATCTGCATCTATGTGTGGGGCCATGGCGCCGCCGAGATGGCGCACGCGGCGCACTAACACCGGATGACCGTGCTACAAGGGCGGCCGCAGGGCCGCCCTTTTCGTTTTGCCGAACCGTTCGGGTCTTTGGAAAGAATGCCGATGTCGGAAGACTACTCGACCACGCTCTCGCAAAGCATCACGCGCGGTCTGATGTGCCGTTGTCCGCGCTGCGGCGAAGGTAAGCTGTTCGCGGGCTACATCCGCCTGCGGCCGCAATGCGACCGCTGTGGTCTCGATTATGCGTTCACCGATAGCGGCGACGGGCCGTCGGTCTTCATCATTCTGATCGCGGGCTTCATCGTCGTGGCCTGTGCCCTGATCGTCGAGGTGAAATACCAGCCTCCGTTCTGGGTGCATGCCGCGCTCTGGATTCCGCTGGTGGCGATCACCACGCTGTTGCCGCTGCGGGCGATGAAATCGCTGCTGATCTCGCTGCAGTTTCATCACAAGGCCGCCGAGGGCCAACTGACACGGCGAGAGCGGACATGACTGCGGCAGCGGGGCGATTGCGGCGCGTTGCGGGGCTCACGGTTTTCTCGGTCGTCATCGTGGCTCTGCTGATCGGGCTCGGTGTCTGGCAGTTGCAGCGGCGCGTCGAAAAGCATGCCTTGATCACGATGCTCGACGAGCGGCTCGCGGCCGCGCCCGTGCCGCTGCCGGCGATGTCCGCGTGGCCGAAGCTAAGCCCGGTCCGCGACGAGTTTCGCCGTGTGACGTTGTCCGCCAGTTTCGAAACGCGTCCCGACGCCCATGTCTTCAGTTCGGGCTCCGCCGTGCGCAGCGATATCACCAGCCCCGGCGTGTGGGTCTTTGCGCCGGCGCGGGTCGAGGGGGCGGGCGTCGTGGTGATCAATCGCGGCTTTGTTCCCGAGGGACAGCTCGCGCGCATGTCGGCGTCGCCGGGGGGCGTCGTCGCATTGACCGGCTATCTGCGCTTTCCCGAGACGCCGGGACTATGGACGCCGCAGGCGGATGTCGCCAAACGGCTCTGGTTCATCCGCGACCCGCAGGCCATGGCGCAGGCGCTGAACTGGGGTGAGATTGCGCCGTTCTATATCGATCTGGAGGCGCCGGTTCCGACCGGCGGTCTGCCCAAACCGGGACCGCTGACGGTGCATCTGAAAGACGATCATCTGCAATACGCCATCACCTGGTTTGGGCTGGCGGCGGCTGTGGCGATCGCGTTCCTGGCGTGGCTGCGGCGCGCTCTGACCGAAGCGCGGCTGCCGCCGGAGGAGCATTCCGCGGGGCGCCGCTGAGAGCTCATTTGCTGGCGCGAACCGGTATCCATGGCCCTCGAAAACGCTATAAAGGTCCGGCCTTTGGAGGACATCTTGACGAAATATATCTCGACCCGCGGCGAAGCGCCGGCCCTCGGTTTCTGCGACGTGATGCTGACCGGCCTCGCGCGCGACGGCGGCCTGTACGTGCCAGAGGCCTGGCCGCAATTGACGCCCGATGCGATCGCCGCTCTGGCCGGCCGGCCATATTGGGAGATCGCGGTCGAGATCATTCGGCCGTTCGTCGGCGGTGAGATTTCCGATGCGGATCTCGGCCGCATGGCGCACGAAGCATACGCGACCTTCCGGCATCCGGCCGTGGTGCCGCTCGACCAGAGCGGCGCCAACCAGTTCGTGCTGGAGCTGTTTCACGGCCCGACCTTGGCATTCAAGGACGTCGCGATGCAGTTGCTGTCACGATTGATGGATCATGTGCTGGCGAAGCGCGGGCAGCGTACGACGATCGTGGTGGCCACGTCCGGTGATACGGGCGGGGCTGCCGTCGATGCGTTTGCGAATCGCGACAATGTCGATCTGGTCGTCCTGTTTCCGCACGGGCGAATCTCCGACGTGCAACGGCGGATGATGACGACGACCGGCGCAAGCAACGTGCATGCCCTGGCGATCAAGGGCACCTTCGACGATTGTCAGGCGATCGTGAAAGGCTGTTTCAATCATCACGCCTTCCGCGACAAGGTGGCGCTGTCCGGGGTCAATTCGATCAACTGGGCGCGGATCGTGGCGCAGGTGGTGTACTATTTCACCTCGGCGGTCGCGCTCGGTGCGCCGGCGCGTGTCGTCGACTTCACGGTCCCGACCGGCAACTTCGGCGATATTTTCGCCGGCTACGTCGCCAAGCGCATGGGCCTCCCGGTCCGGCTGCTGCGCATCGCCACTAACAGCAACGACATTCTGGCGCGGACGCTGAAGACCGGAATCTACGAGGTGCGCGGCGTTCATGGCACCTCATCGCCGTCGATGGACATTCAGGTGTCGTCCAATTTCGAACGGCTGTTGTTCGAAGCGGCCGGGCGCGACAGCGCGGTGGTGCGCCGGCTGATGGCCTCGCTGGAGCAGTCGCGCCGCTTCGTGCTGCCCGACGGCATGCTCGCGGTGATTCGCGATGAGTTCGACGCAGGCCGCGCTGACGAGACTGAAACCGATGCAGCGATCCGCGCGGCGTGGCGAGAAGCGGGAGATTTGATCGATCCCCATACGGCCGTGGCGCTCGCCGTCGCCGATCGCGACGTCACCGATGGCAGCGTGCCCAACATCGTGCTGTCCACCGCGCATGCGGCAAAATTCCCGGACGCGGTGGAAGCGGCGTGCGGCGTCCGTCCCACGTTGCCGCCGTGGCTCGACGGGCTGATGACGCGTCCCGAGCGCATCGAGACGATGAACAACGATCAAGCGGAGGTGGAGCGCTTCGTGCTGTCGGTCAGCCGCGCCGCCAAGTCAGGAGTTGCAGGATGAGCGTCGAGGTCAGCAAGCTGCCGTCGGGCCTCACGGTCGTTACCGACAACATGCCGCATCTGGAGACCGCATCGCTCGGCGTCTGGGCCGGCGTCGGCGGCCGCGATGAGAAGCCGGATGAACACGGCATCTCGCATCTGCTGGAGCACATGGCCTTCAAGGGCACCGAACGGCGTTCCTCGCGCGAGATCGTCGAGGAGATCGAGGCGGTTGGCGGCGATCTCAATGCAGCCACCAGCACCGAGACGACGGCTTATTACGCGCGCGTCATGAAAGCCGACGTGCCGCTGGCGCTGGATGTGCTGTCGGATATCATTTCGCATCCGACCTTCGTCACGGAGGAACTGGAGCGCGAGAAGAGCGTGATCGAACAGGAGATCGGTGCGGCGCAGGACACGCCCGACGACGTTGTGTTCGAATATCTTAGCGAGCTTTGTTATCCGGACCAGTCGATCGGTCGTTCGCTGCTCGGTACCACGCGGACGCTAAAGGCATTCAATCGCGATTCGCTGCGAAACTATCTCGCGACCCATTATCGCGGACCGAATATGGTGGTCGCAGCGGCGGGGGCGGTCGACCATGCGCGTGTGGTGGCCGAAGCCGCCGAACGCTTCGCGAGCTTCGCCGCTACGCCTGCACCGCAGCCTGCGCCGGCCGTCTTCGGCAAAGGCGGCTCGCGTGTGGTGCATCGTGAACTCGAGCAGGCTCATCTCACGCTCGCGCTCGAAGGCGTGCCGCAGACCGATCCGGCGCTGTTCAGCTTGCAGGTGTTTACCAACATCCTCGGCGGCGGCATGTCATCGCGGCTGTTTCAGGAGGTCCGCGAGAAGCGCGGGTTGTGCTACTCGATCTATACGTTCCATGCGCCGCACGCGGACACCGGCTTTTTCGGGCTCTACACCGGCACCGATCCTGCCGATGCGCCGGAAATGATGGAAGTGATCGTCGATGTCATCAATGACGCGGTGGAGACCCTCACCGATGCCGAGATCGCGCGCGCCAAGGCGCAGATGAAAGCCGGTCTGCTGATGGCGCTGGAGAGCTGCAGTTCGCGCGCCGAACAGCTCGCGCGGCACATCCTGGCATATGGGCGGCCGCTCGGCGTCGACGAACTGGTGGCGCGGATCGAGGCGGTGACGCGGGAGTCGACCCGCGACGCTGCGCGGACCCTGCTGGCGCGCAGCAGGCCGGCAGTGGTTGCGCTCGGCAGCGGGCGGGGGCTGGAAGCCGCCGCGGCTCACGCTGAAAGCCTGTCGATGCCCAAGACGAGATATCACTAATGCGTTCGCCGAAAGGGTCGCGGGCTGCCCTTTCCGGCGTCATGTTCTAGAATGACGGCGGTCGCGTATCGGTAGGGACTCGCCATGGCTTTGTTTCGTCTGCCATCAAGCGCTCCGGCCGCGCTTGAGCCGCGCGGCAACGGCCTGTTGCTGCGTTCGCCGCAGTCTGGCGACTTTCTGCCATGGACACAGCTGCGCGAGCGAAGCCGCGCCTATCTGACGCCATGGGAGCCGATCTGGCCCTCCGATGATCTGACGCGGGCCGGGTTTCGGCGGAGGCTGCGACGCTACACCGAAGACATCCTCGCGGATCGCGCCTATCCATTTCTGATCTTCCGCGACCAGGACGGCGCACTGCTAGGCGGCATTACGGTTGCCAATGTGCGCCGCGGCATCGTTCAGGCGGGCACCGTTGGCTACTGGATCGGCGAGCCTTACGCCGGTCAGGGCTATATGACCGCGGCGCTGCGGCTGCTGCTGCCGACGCTGTTCGGCGAACTCAACCTGCACCGCGTCGAAGCCGCATGCATTCCGACCAATGCCGCGTCTGTCCGGGTCCTTGAGAAGTGCGGCTTCGTGCGTGAAGGATTGGCGCGTCGCTATCTCTGCATCAATGGCGTCTGGCAGGACCATCTGCTGTTCGGCATGCTGCAGGAAGACCTGCGCCGCTGATGGACGCGATGCCATAGCGGTTTCGAGCCCAGCGGCCGTTGACCTGCGCGCTTCGATGCCTTGGGTTTGCCGCCATTCCGCTGCTATAAGAACAACCGACCAGCCGCCGCAGCGGGATCCGGTTCGTGCCGGAGTGCGGCGGCCGCCGAATTCGTCGGGGGGCATCTGCATCATGTTGGATTTGCGTCGGAAGGAGAGCGCCAGCGCGCGTGTTGGCCGGCCTTCAGCTCGTTTCGTCACGCTCGCGATGGCAGCGTTGCTGCTCTCCGGCTGTGGTGGCGGCAGCATGTTCGGAGGCTCACAGGCCTCAAGCGACAGTCCCTCGCTCGGCGATCGCTTCAG
Source organism: Xanthobacteraceae bacterium (assembly GCA_035565575.1). Classification (GTDB taxonomy): domain Bacteria; phylum Pseudomonadota; class Alphaproteobacteria; order Rhizobiales; family Xanthobacteraceae; genus 62-47. Next base: position 6,420 of record DATMSE010000148.1, on the reverse strand, counting down.
CCAGTTGTTCGGCTCGAATTCGCAGCCGGCGACGACCGCGCCCGCGGCTCCGTCTCCCGCAACGGAGCCGAGCCTGCCGACCTGTCCGTCGGTCACGATCCGCTCGGGGGCTTCGACCTATGCGGTCGGCCTGCCCGGCCGGGAAGCCGCGGGCAACGATTTGCGCTATCAGGCGACCATCGTGCGGACGGCGCGCGATTGTACGCTGAACGATGGGCAGGTGACGGCGCGGATCGGCATCCAGGGTCGCGTCATCGTCGGCCCGGCCGGCGCTCCTCCCACCGTCGAGGTGCCGCTGCGCATTGCAGTGGTGCAGGGCGGAATCGGTGAAAAGACTATTTTTACGAAAGCCTATCGGACCACTGTGACCATGGACGGCGACAACACCGTCTCGTTCAGCCTGGTGGCGGAGGACGTGGTCTATCCCGCGCCGAGCGCGGCCGTGGGGGACTCGTATGTCTTCTATATCGGCTTCGACCCGCAGGCCCTGCGGCCCGAGCCGCGCGGACGCGGCCATCGCCGGCGGTAGACCACTTCCGCGGACTGGGAGCAGTTGAAGCAGCCAAATCCCGTCGTGCCGGGACAAGCCCGGCCATGACGGATTACTTTTGCAATATGCAGCGCATAACAAAACGGCCGATGCAATCTCTTGCACCGGCCGTTTTATTTGATGAGCTATTTTCGATCAGTTCAGCTTGGCGCGAACGTCCTGAATGCCTTTGGCGAGCAGATCGTCAGCGACGGAGCCAGTCACCGACTTGCTCATGATCTGCGACGCTGCGGCAACCGCAGCATCCGCAGCTGCTGCCCGCACATCCGAAAGCGCCTGCGCTTCGGCCTGGGCGATCTTCGCTTCCGCAGCCTTGGTGCGGCGGGCAACGAAATCTTCCATCCGGGCCTTGGCCTCGACAGCAATGCGCTCGGCTTCGGCCTTGGCGTTGGTGACGATATCCTGCGCTTCCCGTTCCGCCGAAGCGTAACGCGCCTTGTAGTCGGCGACCAGAGCCGCAGCCTCTTCCTTCAGGCGGCGAGCATCGTCGAGCTCGGACTTGATACGCTCGGCACGATGATCGAGCGCCTTGGTCACCACGCCGGGGACGCCGACATAGATGAAGATGGCCATCAGCACGACGAAGGCAACGGCGACCCAGAATTCCGGTTGGGACAACATCGTCTTACCCTCTCAAGGATGCGTCGACGGCGCTTTCGACCGCTTTCGCATCGGGCTGAACGCCCGTCAGTTGCTGCACGATCGTCGCCGCGGCGTCGGAGGCGATGTCACGCACGTTGCTCATGGCCGCCGCACGCGTGGTGGCGATGGTCTTCTCGGCCTCCGCCAGCTTGACCGCGAGCCGATCCTCCAGTGCTTTGCGTTCCTGCTCGGACTGCGCATTCAGCTTATCGCGGGTTTCCGCGCCGATCGCCTGTGCCTTGTTACGGGCGTTGGCGAGTTCGGTTTCATAGGCTTTCAATGCGCTGTCGGACTCGTCGCGCAGCTTCTGCGCGGCGGCCAGATCGTCAGCGATGGTCTTCTGGCGGTTGGCCAGGATGCCACCGACGCGCGGCAGAGCTATCCGCGAGACAATCAGGTACAGGGCGACGAACGAAATGACGAGCCACACCAATTGCGAAGCAAAGGTATGCGACTCGAACGGCGGGAACGGCGGTTTGCCGCCGTCTGCCGTGGTGTGAGCGGACGTGCCGCTCGAATGGCCAGGTTGTGACGCCACGGGCGCCTCCAGATCAGGCGATTTCCGGCCCCGCGACGGGGCCGGCGAAAGACCGCATCAATAAGGCTTAGAGCGCGAACAGCAGCAGCAGCGCGATCAGCAGCGAGAAGATGCCGAGCGCTTCGGTCACGGCGAAGCCGAAGATCAGGTTCGCGAACTGGCCCTGAGCGGCCGACGGATTGCGAACGGCTGCGGCAAGATAGTTGCCGAAGATGATGCCGACGCCGGCGCCAGCGCCACCCATGCCGATGCAGGCGATGCCGGCTCCAATGTACTTAGCGGCGATCGGGTCCATAATAGCTCCTTCGTGTGTTTGCTTGAGGTTGCTTGGAAAACGCGAGCCTTAATGGCCCGGATGGATTGCATCGTTGAGATAGATGCAGGTGAGGATGGCGAAGACGTAGGCCTGCAGCGCGGCGACCAGCAACTCGAGCGCGGTCAGCGCGATGGTCAGCGCCAGCGGCAGCGCGGCGCCGACGATGCCGGCAATGCCGAGCGCGCCGAGCATGGTGACGAAGCTGGCGAACACCTTCAGGGTGATGTGACCGGCCAGCATGTTGGCGAACAGACGAACGCTGTGGGACACCGGCCGCGAGAGGAAGGAAATGATCTCGATCGCTACCACCAGCGGCAGAATCACCATCGGAATGCCGTGCGGAACGAACAGTTTGAAGAATTTCAGACCGTTCTTGTAGAGGCCGTAGACGATGACGGTGAGGAATACCAGCAGCGCCAGCGAGACGGTGACGATGATGTGGCTGGCGACGGTGAAGGTATAAGGAATGATACCGACAATGTTCGAGACGAACACGAACATGAAAATGGTGAACACCAGCGGGAAGAACTTCATGCCGTGTTCGCCGGCCGTCGAACGCAGCATGTCGGCGATGAACTCGTAGCTGAGTTCGGCCATCGACTGCATCCGGCTCGGGACCAGGCGCCGTCCGGCCGTGCCGCCGAGCATCAGCGCAGCGGTGAGCACCACCGCCACCAGCATGTAAGCCGCGGAGTTGGTGAAGGCGATCTCGTGACCACCGAAGGTGCCGATCGTGAAGAGGTTCTTGATCTCGAATTGATGGATCGGATCCATATCGCCGGCCGCTCTCTCGTCATCATTCGCCAGCGATGCTGGCACTTGAACATCACCAGCCGCGCTGGTGCTTGAATATTACGAATCCCGCGAAGGATCCTTCATACGGTCCCGCACATCAGGCGCGACGCCCGCAGCTCGCATCAGATTGATCACTCCGGCCGCGAAGCCGAGAAGGAAAAACACGATGAGACCCCAGGGCGAAGTCGATAGCAGGTAGTCAACCCCCCAGCCGATGGCCGCGCCGACAACAACTCCCGCGACCAGTTCGGATGACAAGCGAAAACCACGAGCCAGCGCCGAAGCACGCGCCGATGCATCCTGGTTTTGCTGTTCGCCGACGTCCGCCTCGGATTTTCTGGTGTCCTTCAGCGAGGATAACCGTTGATCGAGGCGTCCAAGTCTTGCGGAAAGCGCAGCATCGTCAGGGAGCGGTTTGCCGGATGCTCCATCATGATCTGATCCGCCGTTGCCTGTGCCGTTCGCCATGGCTGTCGACACTCGAAACGAGGCCAAAATGAAGGAAAAACGCGTCCCGCAACCCTTAAATCCGCGCGGACCATACTGACGGCACCGCACCAAGTCAAGATCGCCAAAAAGTGCGTTAGGTCATTGAATTCTATCAGATTATTCCTTTTCGTGGCGGTTGATGTGCAAGATCGCCGCAGTGAAGTGCGGAAGAGTTGCAGTCGACTTGTGTGCAAAGGACCCTTGTTCCGAGAGAGCGGGTCTGTTGGGATGTGACGCGGCGTGCCGCCGCGCTTCGTCGGAGCCAGTATGTCACGTTCGATCGATTACTATTTCTCGCTTCAATCGCCTTGGGCCTATATCGGACACAAGCCGTTCAGGGATCTCGTAAGTGCCTATGATCTAACGGTAAATCACAAGCCGGTGGTGCTGATTGATCTGTTTTCCGAAACCGGCGGCCTGCCGTTGATGAAACGTCATCCGGTCCGGCAGCGCTATCGGATGGTCGAGCTGCAGCGTTGGCGCGACAAGCGCGGCCTGAATTTTCACCTGCAGCCCAAGCACTGGCCGTTCAATGCGCGGCTTGCCGATGGCATGGTGATCGCCGCGACGGCCGCGGGTCACGATCCGGACGGATTCCTGCGCAAGGCCTATGCCGCAGTGTGGGAAGATCAACTCGACCTGGCCGATGCCGAGGTGCTCCGCCGTCTGGCGGACGATGTCGGACTGCCCGGCCGCGATTTGGTGGAGCAGTCGGCCAGCGACGCGATTGGTGCCGCTTATGAGCAGAACCGTCAGGACGCGCTCAGTGCCGATGTCTTCGGCTCGCCCGCTTATGTGCTTGATGGCGAGGTGTTCTGGGGACAGGACCGGATCGAATTGCTCGCGGATGCGTTGAAGACCGGCCGAGCGCCATATCGTCCCAAACCTTGAGACGACGCACGATTTCGGGCTCGACGGGAGGCACATGATGGTGACCACCGACAGCGGACTGGTTGGCACGGTTGGCCGCGATACCCGCAGAACCAAAGCCTGCGCCGTGGTGCTGGTGCTGGGTTGTGCGCTGATGTCGCCGCTCGCGGCCAAAGCACAGTCGATGCCAGACGCCGAGAATGGCCGCTACACGCTCTCGCCGGTGACCGATGGCGTGTTGCGGCTGGATACGCGCACCGGGGCGATGGCGATCTGCAACAACAAGCGGCTGGGTTGGGCCTGTTACACGATACCGGACGAGCGCGCGGCGCTGGATGCGGAAATCGGGCGATTACAGCAGGAGAATGACGCGCTGCGCGCGCAACTGGCGCAACGCGACCCCTCCTCGGGAAAAATCGAGGAGTCCTTGCCAAAGTCGGATTCGCTGCGCAAAGAGACGCCGGACGCCGGCAGCAAATCGAGCGACGGGCGTCGCAAGCTCGAACTGCCCCTGCCGAGCGATCGCGACCTCGAGCAGGCGATGAGCTTTCTCGAACGGGTCTGGCGGCGTCTCGTCGAGATGGCGGATCGTGTGCAGAAGGATGTTTCCGGCAAGATCTGATGCGGCCCCCGCGGTTCACGTCGTGGGCTGCTGTGCGGGCGCAGCACGCGCGCAGTTCGACCATCCCTAACTTCTCAACCGATCTTTATGACGGCGGACGCGACGATGGAGATACTGACCTCGAAGATTGTGACGGTTTCGACGCGAGGACAGGGTTTCGTCGATTTGACGTCGAAGGCCGAAGCTTTCGTGGATGAGGCAGAGCTCGGGGAAGGCTTGCTGACCGTGTTCTGCCGTCACACCTCGGCATCGCTGACGATTCAGGAAAACGCCGATTCCGCGGTTCGGGTTGATCTGGCCACCGCCCTCGCGCGGCTCGCACCGGAGAATGCAGGCTGGACGCACGATACCGAAGGGCCCGACGATATGCCGGCGCATATCCGCACCATGCTGACGGCGACGTCGCTGCAGGTGCCCGTGCTAGAGGGACGGCTGGCGCTTGGCACCTGGCAGGCGATCTATCTGATCGAGCATCGCCGGCAACCGCACCGGCGGGAGATCGTGCTGCAACTCATGGGCAAGCGTCTTCTGAATGGTCGTCGCTGATCCGCCGGTGTCACCGATAATGTGTGCCCGCGCGAATATTTCATGCCGATTTCTCGGGCAGCGGGCAACGCACACCGTTGCGTCAGCGGGCGCGCATTAACTGCCTTGCGTCGAAATGGAACAGGCCGCTTGCATGACGTCATCAATTCGAGCGAGTATTGGCGGCGAACGGTCCGCATCCAGGCGGGCTGCGGTTAACAGTCGCTACGGTTTCGATGAACGCTATTGCTACCACCCATCTCGTCATTGCTGACGATCATCCGATGTTTCGCGACGCTCTGCGACAGGCGGTCGCAAGCGTGGTGGCCTCGGCGCAGATCGACGAGGCGGGATCGTTCGACGAACTGACGGAACTGCTCAGCAGCAATTCCGAAGTCGACATGGTGCTGCTCGATTTGTCGATGCCTGGCATTAGCGGATTTTCCGGCCTCATCTATCTGCGGGCGCAGTACCCGGCCATTCCGGTCGTGATCGTATCGGCCAGTGACGATCTGGCCACCATCCGCAGCTCGCTCGAGTTCGGCGCATCCGGCTTCATCCCCAAGCGGTTCGGCGTCGAGACGCTGCGCGACGCTTTGGTGAGAGTGATGGAGGGCGACGTGTGGATTCCGCCCGACGTCGATCTCTCCGCGGCGGCGGACCCGGAAATGACTCGGCTGCGGGACCGGTTGGTGACCCTCACGCCCCAGCAGGTGCGTGTGCTGATGATGTTATCCGAGGGACTGCTCAACAAGCAGATCGCCTATGAACTCGGAGTCTCGGAGGCTACCATCAAGGCACACGTCTCCGCGATCCTGCAAAAGCTCGGTGTCGAAAGCAGGACCCAGGCGGTCATCGCTGCGGCGAAGATCTCCGGCGGGCAATGGCGACAAGGCCAGTCCGAGCAGCGCTGAGTCGTTCAGCTAGAGCGGTTCCTATTTAAGTAGAAGCGTATCCTGCATTGATGAAGTAGTTCTGGCATTCTGCCGGCTGGATCGCGTGAACGAGTTCGCCGACGGTGCGACAGACCTCGTCGATGGTACGCTTTTGCGCGATACGCATCCGGTGCTTGA
>DATMSE010000147.1:0-20796 GCA_035565575.1 Xanthobacteraceae bacterium | reverse complement strand
TCGGCGTCAGCCTCGCGCAGCCGGGGCGGCCGGTGGTGTGCTTCTCCGGCGACGGCAGCGCGATGTATTCGATCCAGGCGCTGTGGACCGCTGCGCGCAACAAGCTGCCGCTCAATGTGGTGATCGTCAACAACGGCGGCTACCGCATCATCAAGCAGCGATTGCTCGCCTTCCATAAGGACGACAATTACGTCGGCATGGATTTCGTCGATCCGCCGGTGGACTTCACCGGCCTCGCGCGTGCGCTCGGCGCTGAGGCATTGCGCATCGACGATCCGCGCGCGTTGAAGCCGCAACTGACGGATGCCTTCGCGCGCCCCGGCACGAAACTGATCGAAGTGATGGTCGACCGCGCGGTGTGATCTGGGTGTCCCGGACGCGGTGCAGCGTGCAACGCTGCGCCGCAGAGCCGGGACCGTATCAGCGGCAGCGCGCGCGACGATCCCGGATCAGCGAAGCGGCACATCGCTTGCGCTCGCGCCGCATCGCATCCGGGACACGGGATAGTACGCGGTATGACGTGGTCACCGGTTCCTCATTGCGAGCGAAGCAATCCAGTTCTTACTTTTTGGCTTTCTGGATTGCGTCGCTTCGCTCGCCTATGTTCCGGCCATCCACGCCCTGCTTGCTGACTCTCTGAAAAGACGTGGATGCCCGGGACAAGCCCGGGCATGACGACTGAGAGGGTTTTCGAGACATTGAATTCGAAGCGCGTCGAACGATCGCGCCCTACCTTCGCCCGAACAGCTTCTCGATATCGGCGAGTTTCAGTTCGACATAGGTCGGCCGGCCGTGGTTGCACTGGCCGGAATTCGGCGTCGCTTCCATCTCGCGCAAGAGCGCGTTCATTTCCTCCGGCTTGAGGATGCGCCCCGAGCGCACCGAGCCGTGGCAGGCCATGGTGGCGGCGACGTGCAACAGCCGCCGCTCCAGCGGCAGCGCCTCGTCCCATTCCGCCATGTGCTCGGCGAGGTCGCGCAGCAGCGCCGCCGCGTCGGTCTTGCCGAGCAGCGACGGCGTCTCGCGCACCGCCACCGCGCCGGGGCCGAAGGATTCGATGGCGAGGCCGAACCGGCCCAGTTCGTCCGCGCGGGCCAACAATTTTTCAACGGTGGCCTCATCGAGTTCGACGATCTCCGGGATCAGCAACATCTGCCGCTGCACGCCGTTCGCCGCGAGCGAGGCTTTCAACCGCTCGTAGACGATGCGCTCATGGGCGGCGTGCTGGTCGACCACGATCAGGCCGTCGCGGGTCTGCGCCACGATGTAGTTCTCGTGGATCTGCGTGCGCGCCGCGCCGAGCGGACGGTCGAGCAGATCCGGCGCGGGCGTTGCCGCTTCAAAACGCACGTCGGCCGAGGGCGCGCCGACATCGAACGCCGGCTGCGCGCGCTCGGCGAATTCCGGTGCGCGATCGTAGGCGAAGGCCGGCGCGGGCGAGGCCGGCGAGCGGCGCCAGTCCCAGTTGGCGGGACGCGGCGAGAATGCCGGCCGGAAGGAGGACAGCACCGCGCCGTCGCTGTTCGCCGCGGTGCGCTGGCCCTCGCGCGTGAGCCCGTCCTTCAGCGCATGCACGATCAGCGCGCGCACGAGGCCGGCATTGCGGAAGCGCACCTCGGTCTTGGCCGGATGCACGTTGGCGTCGACCTCCTGCGGATCGAGCGTCACGAACAGCGCCAGCACCGGATGGCGGTCGCGCGGCAGATAGTCGGCATAGGCCGCGCGCACCGCGCCGACGATCAGCTTGTCGCGCACCGGGCGGCCATTGACGAACAGGTATTGGCCGAGCGCGTTGGCGCGGGTCAGCGACGGCGTCGCCGCAAAACCCTCGACGCGCACGCCCTCGCGTTCGCTCGCAACCGGAATGGCGGCGGCGCGAAAATCCGCGCCGAGGATGTCGCCCAATCGCGTCAACTGTCCCGGCGCGCCGGGCAGCGCGGCGGCCCAGGTCACCGGCGCGCGCTCCTCGCCGGCCAGCGTGAAAGCGACGTCGGGCCGCGCCATCGCGAGCCGCCGCACCGCCTCGCGGATCGCCTCCGCCTCGGTGCGGTCGGTCTTGAGAAATTTCAGCCGCGCCGGCGTCGCGAAGAACAGATCGCTGACCTCGACGCGGGTGCCCTGCGTCAGCGCCGCCGGCACGATGGCGGATTTCACGCCGCCCTCGACGCGCATGCTCCAGGCATGCGGCTCGCTTGTGTGCCGCGTGGTAATGGCGAGCCGCGCCACCGCGCCGATCGAGGGCAGCGCCTCGCCGCGAAAGCCCAGCGTGCGGATGCGCAAGAGGTCCTCGTCGTCGAGCTTCGAGGTGGCGTGGCGGTCCACCGCCAGCGCGAGGTCGGCATGGGTCATGCCGCCGCCGTTGTCGGTGATGCCGATGCGCCGCCGCCCGCCGCCGTCGGTGAAGATGTCGATGCGGGTCGCGCCGGCATCGAGCGCGTTCTCCACCAGTTCCTTCACCACGCTCGCCGGCCGCTCCACCACCTCGCCGGCGGCGATGCGGTTGACGATGGTTTCGGGCAGTTGGCGGACGGGCATCGCGGCAAGGCTCGATCAAGGCTCGATTCGGATGGAAGCGCCTAGTTTAAGCGCTCACGGCGGCAAATGCATGGGTGGAAAGCCGGATGTCCCGGGCTGATTGCGTGCTCGGCAGAAGCAAAGTCCCACCGCTGCCTTAAAGTCTTTCTGGCTTTAATGGAATCGCCCCGATCGATGCGTCACCTCTCCCCGCCGGGGAGAGGTCGGATTGCGAAGCAATCCGGGTGAGGGGGATCGGCCACTATTGAGGTTATAACCCCTCACCCCAACCCTCTCCCAATGGGAGAGGGAGTGCGCGTCGCTTCGTGGCCAATGTTTCCAATAAAACTGAAAACGCTATAGCCCAGGCAAAATCCTTACCGCCGTCATGGCCGGGCATAGCCGTTCGCGGAACGGCGTCGCTTCGCTCGCCTATGGTCCCGGTCATCCACGTTCTTCGTCCCGGACACTCATCAAGACGTGGATGCCCGGGACAAGCCCGGGCATGACGACAGAGAGGTCGATGTTTGTCGCTATTGCTGTTGAGACGCCAAGCCGAATTCAATCGTCATACCCAGCCCGCCCGCGCTTCGCCTTCACATCGCTGCGGCGTTTCTTGCCCTCGAGCCTGCGCATCTTCGAGCCGAGCGTCGGCTTCGTCGGCCGGCGCGGCGCGGGGCGCACCGCCGCCTCGCGCAGTATCTCGATCAGCCGGTCGATGGCATCGGCGCGGTTGCGCTCCTGGGTGCGGAAGCGCTGCGCGTGGATGACGATGACGCCGTCCTTGGTCATGCGCTGCCCGGCGATGCGCACCAGCCGCGCGCGGGTGTCGTCGGCAAGCTGCAGGCGGCCCGTGTCGAAGCGCAGTTGCGCGGCGGTGGCGAGCTTGTTGACGTTCTGGCCGCCCGGTCCCGAGGCGCGGACGAAGCCGATCTCGATATCGTCCTCGTTGAGCGCGATGTCGCGCGTGATCCGCAGCATGGGTGCACCGGGGTGGATAGAATCGGTGCCGGCAGCATAGCGCAGCAACGGGATATTTGCGTATCCCGGATGCGATGCAGCGCGAAGCGCTGCTTCGCTGATCCGGGATCATCACGCAGGGTGCCGCCGTTATGGTCCCGGCTCTGCGGCGCATCGTTGCACGCTGCGCCGCGTCCGGGACACGCTGTCCCGCTCAATTCGCCTTCGGCGCGGTTGCCGCTGCCGGCTGCGCGGCGGCCTGCGGCGGACGCCCGACCACCACCGTCACCAGTCCCTTGTCCCACAGGCGTTTGGCGACGCGCCTGGCGTCGTCCAGCGTCACCGCATCGACCATGGCATTGCGCTTCTCGATATAGTCGATGCCGAGACGGTCGAGCTGGAACTGCAGCAGCGCGGAGGCGAGCTTGGTCGAGGTGTCGAGCGCCAGCATCTGCGAGCCCTTGAGGTAGGATTTCGCCTCGTCGAGCTCTGCCTGGGTCGGGCCGGCGTCGGCCATCCGCTTCACTTCCGCCTCGATGGTCTCGACGGTCTGGTTGGCGCGGTCGGCGCGGGTCGCGGTGTTGCCGAGGAACAGCGCCGAGTGCTGCATCCACGACAGATACTGCGCCACCGAATAAGCGAGGCCGCGCTTCTCGCGCACCTCGCGATAGAGCCGCGACGACAGCCCGCCGCCGCCGAGAATGTGGCTGACGATATAGCCCGCCATGAAGTCGGGATCGTCGCGCTTGATGCCGGGGCCGCCGAACATCACCACGGTCTGCGGCACGTCGAGCGGGATGAAATAGCGCTGCGGCGGCGCGCTGGCGCGGACGTCGGCGACCTTCGTCAGCTCGCTCTTCGCCGGCAGCGCGCCGAAGGTGTCGTCCAGCAGCTTCGCCAGCGTGGCGGCATCGACGTCGCCGACCACTGCGATCTTCAGCGTATCCTTCGCCACCACGCGGCGGGTGTAGTCGCGCAGGTCGCCGACGGTGATGGCGGGAACGCTGTCCAGCGTGCCGTTGGTCGGCTGCCCGTAAGGATGGTCGCCGAACTCGGCCGCCATGAACTTCACGCCGGCCAGCGAGCCGGGATCGGTGCTCTGGCGGCGCAGGCCGGACATGATCTGCGCGCGCATGCGCTCGATGTCGGCGGCCTCGAAGCGCGGCGCGGTCAGCGCCAGCCGCAGCAGCGAGAACGCCTCATTGCGATCGTCCTTGAGCATGCGCAGCGTGCCGCGCAACTGGTCGCGCGTGGCATTGAAGTTGAGCTCGATGGCGCGGCGGTCGAGCCGCGCGTGGAAGGCCTGGGAGTCGAGATCGCCGGCGCCCTCATCGAGCAGGCTGGCGACCAGCGTGGCGACGCCGGGCTTGCCGGCGGGGTCCTGGCTGGTGCCGCCGTCGAAGGCATATTGCATGGCGATCACCGGCACCGTGGCATCCTGCACGAACCAGGCTTCGAGGCCGCCCGGCGTCACCAGATGCTGGATTTTTGTGGTGGCCTGCGCCGGCCAGCACGCGGCGAGAGCCAGCAGGACGCCGGCGGCGAGGGCGATGGCGGCGCGCGACGCGCGGTCGATCACGGTCATGACCGCTTCTCCTCGCTCTTGCCCTTGGCGGTGGTGCTCGCGGGCGTGGTGTCCTTGATCAGATAGCCGGTCACCGAACGGTTCGGCGTCAGCCATTGATGCGCGGCCTCGCGCACCTGCTCGGCGGTGACGGCGCGCACGCGGTCCGGCCAGCTGCGGATATCGTTGACGCCGAGGCCCACGGTCAGCGCCGCGCCGTACCAGCGCGCCAGCGTGGCCTGGCTGTCCTGCGCGTAGATCGCCTGCGCCACGAGCTGGGTCTTGGCGCGCTCGAGATCCTCGGCGGACACCGTGTCCTGTTTCAGCTTCGCGATCACCGCGTCAATCGCCTCTTCGATCTTGGCGAATGCGACGCCGGGTTTCGGCGCAGCCGCGATCATGAACTGCGTCGGGTCGATGGCGATGCTCTGGAAGCCGGCATTGGCGCTGACCGCAAGCGGCTGATCCACCACCAGCGCGCGATAGAGATAGGAGTTGCTGCCGGCGCCGAGCAGTTGCGCCAGCACTTCCAGCGCCGCGGTCTGCTCCGGCGAGGCGGTGACGGCGGACGGCACCAGGTAGTAGCGCTTGAGCATGGTCTGCTCGACATTGGGGTCGGCCAGCGTCACCGTGCGCGGGGCGGTCGGCTGCGGCTCCTGCGGCCGCACCCGATGCGCCGGGATCGCGGGCTGGGGCGGGATCGGCCCATAGGTCTGTTCCGCCAGCTTGCGCACCTCGGCGGCGTCGACATCGCCGGCGATGATCAGGGTTGCGTTGTTCGGCGCATAGAAGCGGCGATAGAACGCCAGCGCGTCCTCGCGATTGAGCTTCTCGATCTCCTGGCGCCAGCCGATCACCGGGCGGCCGTAAGGATGGTTGAGGTAGAGCGCGGCCATGATCTGCTCGTTCAGCCGCGCGTCGGGATTGTTGGCGACGCGCATGTTGTATTCCTCGAGCACGACGTCGCGCTCGGGCAGCACGTTCTCGTCCTTGAGGATCAGGCCGGTCATGCGGTCGGCCTCGAACTCCATCATGCGGCCGAGCTGGTCGCGCGGCACGCGCTGGAAGTAGCCGGTGTAGTCGGACGAGGTGAAGGCGTTCTCGTTGCCACCGACCTTGAGCACGGTCTGCGAGAACTCGCCGGCGGGATGTTTGGTGGTGCCCTTGAACATCAGATGCTCGAGGAAATGCGCCAGCCCCGACTTGCCCGGCGTCTCGTCGGCGGAGCCGACCTTATACCAGATCATCTGGGTGACCACGGGCGTGCGGTGATCCGGGATCACCACCACCTGCAGGCCGTTGTCGAGCGCGAAGGTCGTGGGCGGCGCGGAGGTCACGGTCTGGGCGCCGATGGCGCCGGGCGCGAGCAGCGTGAGCACGGCGCCCGCCGCGACAACGAGATGCGCGGCGCGTCGGAAAAGTGATATCATGAATGATCCCGGCTGCGACGGCATGTCATGAAATCGCGGCCTGTCCTTCTGCAAGAGGAATGGCTGAAGCCGGCAAGCTTCCCCGCCTCGCGGGCGGCGTCAAGCCTCGCGGCCGCCGCACCGGCACACGATCGCGCGATATCCGCGCGAGGCGCGCTTACTTGATTTCCTTGCCGGTCTTGATGTCGTAGACGCCCTGCTGCGCCAGCGGCTGTTTCGGTCCGGTGCCGTAGGCATAATCCGGCGACGGAGTCTGGTAGCCCGGCGGCGGCTGCGTCAGCGACTCGCGTTCCGGCTCGCCGGTGAACGGCGCGCTTTCGGTCTTGCTGCCGCCGAACAAGGTGCCGAACAGATTGCCTTTGAAGCCGAGCTGCGACGGGCTCAGCATCGGATTGGTGGTCACGCCCGGCTGCAGCGGCTCGGTGGCCGCGACATGCTTGGTCTTGCCGACCGCAAGCTCGTTCGGCATCAACGGGCGCGCGCCCTGGTTGCCCATCACGCGGTTCTTCTCGGCCTGACGCAGGCGCTTGCGCTCGGCGGCCTCGACATCCTTCGGCCAGTTCGGCGCGGGCGCTTCCGCCGACGCGGATTGCGGCGGCGGCAGATCGGTCTTCGGCGGAATGACCAGCGGCGAGCGCTCGCGATAATCGATGCCGGATTCGGTGCCGTTGGTGGCGCCGATGCTGCCCATGATGTTGCGGATGATTTTTTCCTCGAAGGTGGAATCATCCTCGTCGGCGTCCTGGGCGTGGGCCATGCCGGCGCCGAGCACCATGGCGATGCCGATCGCCGCCGCGCTGGTCCGCAGCGCCCGGGTCAGTCCGGCCCGGATCATCGTCGGCCCGGACTCGTGGATCATCGTCGAATGGGTTCCGGCTTTGCGCATCGCGTCGTCCTGCTCACATCTCTCCGTCCGCCGCCCAAGCGATCCGGCGCGGATCTCTTCGGCGAGCCTCGGCCTCGAAGTCCATGACTCGGTTGCATTCAGTCCGATAACGCGTATCGGCAAGGATCAGGGCGCTTTTACGGCGTCGGGCCCGAAGAAGGAGTCATACAGCAGTGCGGCGACGCCGACAACGATGGCCGCGTCGGCAATGTTAAACACATACCAGTTCAAGGTTTTTTCGCCCCATTGAACGTGGAACAGGGCGAAGTCGACCACCGCGCCATAGGCGGCGCGGTCGATGGCGTTGCCGATCGCGCCGCCGATGATCAGGCCGAGGCCGACGGTGGCGAGCCGGGTCTTCGAGCGCGCCATCCAGATCGCCAGCGCGATCACCGCCACCACCTTGAAGCCGAGCAGGATCGCGGCGCCCACCGGGCCGTCCTGCTGAAACCAGCCGTAGCTGATGCCGGTGTTCCAGGCCAGCACGAGATCGAAGAACGGCGTCACCTTCACCGCGCCGCGGCGGCCCAGCTCGAACACGAACAGCAGCCACAGTTTTGTCGCCTGATCGAGCACCAGCGCGATCACGGCTGCGGCGATGCCGGTGCGGAGGGGGGAAGTCATGTGTCTCGTTGTCTTTCGCGATGTCCGCTGCCGTCATGCCCGGCCTTGTGCCGGGCATCCACGTCTTTCTTGAAGCCACGATACCAAAGACGTGGATGGCCGGGACGAGCCCGGCCATGACGTCTCAGTGTGCGTCAGCGCCATGGATGGACGGCCAAGCCCTTCCTTACGCCGTCACGCCCAGCGCCTTCCACTCGCGCAGCGCCTGGGCGTCGCGCGGGGTGACATTGGGATATTCCTTGTCGTCGCCGACCTCCGGCGAAATCTTCCACGAGCGGGCGCACTTGGTGCCGACCGCCTTCTCGACCACCACCGCGACGCCCTCGACCGCCGGCAGGCGGAAGGCCTCGGCCGGGGCCTCGCCCTCGCGCACCTCGTAGTTCGAGGTGATGCAGACTTCGGCGAGGTCGGTATCGAACAGCGTGGCCAGCACGTCGCGGTCGGCGACGTAGATGACGGGCGAGGCTTCGAGCGAGGAGCCGATGCGCTTGGCGGCGCGTTCCAGCTCCAGCGCGCCGGTGACGACGCGGCGGACCTCGCGAATCGTCTGCCACTTTTTCGCCAGAGTATCGTCACGGTATTGCTGCAAGAGTCCCGGGAACAAAGTGAGGTGCACCGAGGGCTCCGCATTCGGCTTGTAAAGCTGCCATGCCTCCTCGGCGGTGAACGACAAAGCCGGCGCCAGCCACTTCAGGATCGCATCGCAAAGAATATCGATCACCGTCAGCGCCGCCTTGCGCGCATTCGACGACGGCGGATCGCAATAGAGCGTGTCCTTGCGGATGTCGAAGTAGAACGCCGACAGTTCGGAATTCATGAAGGTCGCGAGAGAGGCGATCACCGTCTTGTAGTCGAACGCCGCATAGGCAGTGCGCACCACCTCGTCCTGCTCGGCGAGTTCGTGCAGCATCAGCCGCTCGAGTTCGGGCATGTCCGCAACAGCAACCGCATCCTCGCGCTTGAAGTGATGCAAGGTGCCGAGCATCCAGCGGATGGTGTTGCGCAGCTTGCGATAGGTCTCGATGGTGTTCTTGAGAATCTCCGGACCGATGCGCTGATCATCGGCGTAGTCGGTGGCGCACACCCACAGCCGCAAAATATCAGCGCCCGATTGCGCGATCACCTTCTGCGGCTCGACGGTGTTGCCGAGCGACTTCGACATCTTGCGGCCGTTCTCGTCGAGCGTGAAGCCGTGCGTCAGTACGACATCATAAGGCGCGCGGCCACGCGTGCCGCAGCTTTCCAATAGCGACGAATGAAACCAGCCGCGATGCTGGTCGCTGCCTTCGAGATACATGACTGAGTCCTGGCCGCCGTCGACCTTGCGCTTGATGCCGGCAAGGCCCGGGAAATGCACCGGATCTTCCAGCACGAAGGCGTGCGTCGAACCGGAATCGAACCAGACATCGAGAATGTCGTCGACCTTCTGCCAGTCTTCGTTGGCGCGCGAGCCGAGGAAGCGCTCGCGTGCGCCTTCCATGTACCAGGCGTCGGCGCCTTCCTTCTCGAATGCCTCAAAGATGCGCGCGTTGACGGCGTCGTCGATCAGCACTTCGGCCGAGCCGTCGCCCTTCTCGCGCACGAACACCGCGATCGGCACGCCCCATGCGCGCTGACGCGAGATCACCCAGTCCGGACGACCAGCAATCATACCCGTGATGCGCCTCTCGCCCTGCGGCGGCACCCATTGCGTGACGCTGATGGCCTGCAATGCGCGCGCGCGCAGCGTGTCGCCCTTCTTCACCTCTCCCATGGGGAGAGGTGAATGAGCGTCGCGAATGTCCTTATCCATCGCGATGAACCATTGCGGCGTGTTGCGGAAAATCACCGGCTTCTTCGAGCGCCACGAATGCGGATACTGATGCTTCAAGCGACCGCGCGCGAGCAGCAGGCCGCGCTCGATTAAGGCCTTGATGACGGCCTCGTTGGCGTCGCCCTTCTCGCCCTTGTCGGTGAGCACGCGCTTGCCTTCGAAACCGGGGGCCTGCGCGGTGAGCGCGCCGTTCTCGTCGACGGTGTAGGGGATCGCGGTCGAGATGCCGCGCGCGTCGAGATCGCGCGCGCTCGCGGTCCAGATATCGAAGTCTTCGCGGCCGTGCCCCGGCGCGGTATGCACGAAGCCGGTGCCGGTATCGTCGGTGACATGATCGCCGTCGAGCAGCGGCACGGTGAATTCGTAACCGCCGCCAAGACCCTTCAGCGGATGCGCGCATTCGATCGCATCCATGGTGTCGGCCGGAATGTCGCGGACCTTCTCGTAAGCGGTGACGCGCGCCTGCTTGAAGACGTCTTCCGCCAGCTTGTCGGCGAGGATCAGCATGTCGCCGGTCTTCGCCCAGTTATCGGCGGGCGCGTCGGTGACTTTGTAAAGTCCGTAGCCGATCTTAGACGAGAAGCTGATGGCGCGGTTGCCCGGCAGCGTCCATGGCGTCGTGGTCCAGATCACCACACTCGCATTCGCCAGCGCGCCGTGCGCGGGCGAGGTGACCGGAAACTTCACCCACACCGTATCGCTGGTGTGGTCCTCGTATTCGACTTCCGCTTCTGCCAGCGCGGTCTTCTCGACCACGCTCCACATCACCGGCTTGGAGCCGCGATAGAGCGTGCCGTTGGCGGCGAACTTCATCAGCTCGCGCGCGATCTGCGCTTCGGCGAAGTAATCCATCGTTGCATAACGACCGTCCCAGTCGCCGATGATGCCGAGCCGCTTGAATTCCTCGCGCTGGATGTCGAGCCACTTGTTGGCATAGGCGCGGCATTCCTTGCGGAATGCCACCATCGCGGCGGAGTCCCTGAAGTTCGGCTTTGCCTTGCCCTTGGAGCGGTAGTTCTCTTCCTCGATCTTCCATTCGATCGGAAGGCCGTGACAGTCCCAGCCCGGCACGTAGTTGGAATCGTGGCCGAGCATCTGCTGGCTCTTGGTCACCACGTCCTTGAGAATCTTGTTGAGCGCGTGGCCGATATGGATGTTGCCGTTGGCGTAAGGCGGCCCGTCGTGCAGCACGAACTTGGGACGGCCCTTCGAGGTCTCGCGCAACTGTCGATACAGGTCGATCTCGTTCCAGCGCTTGAGGATGTCCGGCTCGCGCTGCGGCAGGCCGGCGCGCATCGGAAAGTCGGTCTGCGGCAGGAATAAAGTCTTGGAGTAGTCGGGCCCGTCGGTTTTCGGGGCGGCGGATTTCTGCGGCTTGTCGGACATGAGACTCTGGCTTGGCTAAAGGGCGCGGAAAGCAACATTGACCCGGTCTTGCGCCGAGCGAAGCTCAGGCGGAAGCCGGGCACATAATAATGACGATGCGCTGCGCCAACATGGGGCTTTCCATAGCAGGCGGCGACGGGAACGCAAAGGCCGGCGGTGATTCCCTCTCCCCTTGGGGGAAAGGGTGAGGGGGAACAGATCTATCGATAGACCCCATCCCCTCATCCGGATTGCTTCGCAATCCGACCTCTCCCTATGGGAGAGGTGAACCCGCCGCACTGCGATTCGAGTCTCCGCCGTTCCGGGAAACCGGCCGCGCCGGGTTGCCCACGACGATCACTCCCGCCCCGACGTCGCGGGTGACGACGCTGCCCGCGCCGACCACGGCGCCGTCGCCGATGCGGATGCCGGGCAGGATGATGGCGCCGCCGCCGATCCAGACGTCCTCGCCGATATGGACCGGGCGCCCGAATTCCAGTCCCGCGCGCCGCGTGCCGGCATCACGCGGGTGATCGGCCGCATAGATCTGGACCGCCGGACCGATCTGTGTCCGCGCGCCGATCGTCACCGTCACGACGTCGAGAATGACACAGTTGAAGTTGAGGAAGGCGCCGTCACCGAGACGGATGTTGGTACCGTAGTCGCAGAAGAACGGCGGGCGGATGGCGACGTTGTGTCCGAGATGTCCGATGCGCTCGGCAAGAATTTGGCGCAGCACCTCGGCGGGCGAGCCGGCTGCCGCGTTATAGCGCGCCAGCCATTCCGCCGTGTCGCGCTGATCGGCAACGATCTCCGGCGCGTCGGGGCGGTACAGTTCGCCCGCCAGCATCTTGTCTTTCTCGGATCGGGTCAGTCGATCGCCCCCAGCTTCGGAAAGGCATCCGGCGCGGCGGCCAGCGCGGCGCGTGCCTTGGCGCTGTCGTCGTCCATCTGGCGGATCAGCGCGTCGATGCTGTCGAACTTCAACTCGTCGCGAATGTAGTCGATGAAGGCGACGTCCAGTGTCTCGCCGTAAAGACTGTCCTTGAAGTCGAACAAAAAGATTTCGAGGAGCGGCGCGCCGTTGTCGAAGGTCGGACGGCGACCGAAACTGGCGACGCCATCGATCAGCCGATCGCCGCGTCCGACGCGCACCGCATAGATGCCGTGACGCAGGCCGCAATGCGGGTCGAGGCGGATATTGGCGGTCGGGTAGCCGAGATCGCGGCCTCGTTTCTCGCCATGGACGACCTCGCCGCTGATGAACCACGGCCCGTCCAGCATCGCGGTCGCTTCCGCAACCTTGCCTTCCGCCAGCGCCATGCGGATCGCCGTGGAGGACACCGGCCGCTCGTCGATATCGACATGCGGTTGCACTTCGACCTCGATGCCGAGGCGAGGTGCTTCGCTCAGCAACAGGGCCGGCGATCCGATCCGCCCTTTGCCGAAATGGAAGTCGTAGCCGATCGAGATGCCGCTGATGCCGAGCCGCCCAATCAGATCATGGTTGATGAAATCTTGCGCGCTGGTGCCGGCGCGTTCCGCGTCGAAGGTCATCACCACGGCACCGTCGAGGCCGGTGCCCGCCAGGAGCCGCAGCTTGCTGGTTTCGTCGGTGAGGCGAAACTGCGGCGTATGGGGGCTGAAAAAGCTGCGTGGGTGCGGCTCGAAGGTCACCGCGAAAGCCGGTCGGTTTTTTCGGCGCGCCATGGCGAGTGCGGAGGCAATGACGGCGCGGTGGCCGCGATGAACGCCATCGAAGTTGCCCATGGCGATCACCGCACCCTTTGGAATCGCGGTCGGGGGCGTCGAGTCGCGGATGACGGAAAAGCTGGAAGACATTGATGAATTCGAGGTTAGGCGGAGCTGCCGGCCGAACTGACGTATCCGGGCGCCGGAAGTCAAGGCAAGGTTGTGTCATTCGCGGTCACTTCTGACCGTCGCGATAGATAATTTTCGCGTTCGCCGATTAACGGGCTGTTTAAGCGCGAATGGTAACACTCTGCCCTGTCTGGGAGAGTTGGGACCGGTGCCGTCATCACCCGGTCCCGAGCGGATCTTAAGTGCTGAGGGAGCCCGAAATTATGGCGGTTGATCTATCGATGCCGGTCCTGGTGGTCGACGACTACAACACCATGATCCGCATTATCCGCAATCTTCTCAAGCAATTAGGCTTCCAGAATATTGATGATGCCAGTGACGGTTCGGCGGCTCTGACCAAGATGCGGAGCAAGAAATACGGCCTGGTGATTTCCGACTGGAACATGGAGCCGATGACCGGCTACGACCTGCTCAAGGAAGTGCGGGCCGATCCCAATTTCGCGACCACCCCGTTCATTATGATCACCGCGGAATCCAAGACCGAGAACGTCATTGCGGCCAAGAAAGCCGGGGTCAACAACTACATCGTCAAGCCGTTCAACGCGGCGACGCTCAAGAGCAAGATCGAAGCCGTCTTCCCCGATATCGTGACGGCGTAGGCGCGCCTTTTAATTTCAGCACCAATTATCGCCGTGGCCGGACTTGGTCCGGCCATTCACGTCTTTGTTGCCGAGGTGCCGTGAACACTGGATGCCCGTGACAGCGGCGAGCATAGCGACCGTTCTTCGAACGGCTATGCACGGGCATGTCGCGGAAAGTCCCTACCAGCGCAGTTCGCGGGTCAGCGCCAGCGGCGGATGCCCGAACAGTTCCTTGACGGCGGTGGCATCGAGAGCGTCGATACCCTGGAATTCGCCGGCGTGAATGCCGCGCGTGACGAACAGCAAGTTGATTCCGAAGCCATGGGCGCCGGTGAGATCGGTGCGCACGGAATCGCCGATCGCCAGCACCCGCCGCAGCGGCGTCGCGGCCTTGCGAAGCGTCTCGGCGATCGCCATCGCGCGCTCATAGATCGGCCGGTGCGGCTTGCCGTAGAAGATCACCTCGCCGCCCATTTCGCGATAGAGTTCTGCGATGGCGCCGGCGCAATAGATCAACCGGTCGCCGCGCTCCACGACGATATCCGGATTGGCGCAGATCAGCGGCAGCTTGCGGGCGCGCGCCTGCTCCATCATCGCGCGGTAGTCTTCCGGCGTTTCGGTCTCGTCGTCGAACGGGCCGGTGCAGACGATGTAGTCGGCGCTTTCGATCGGCGCGAATGCCGCTTCAAGCCCGCGGTGAATGGAGCTGTCGCGTTCCGGTCCGACCCAGAATATCGTCTTGCCCGGGTGATCGGCCACGAAGCGCCGCGTCAGATCGCCGGAGCTCACGATCGCATCATAGGTGTCGTCGGCGACGGCGAGCTTGCGGAGCTGGCGCTGCACCGAGTCGGCAGGCCGTGGCGCGTTGGTGATGAGAATGACGGTGCCGCCGCGCCGACGGAAGGTATGAAGCGCGTCGCAGGCTTCCGGAAAGGCGACCAAGCCGTTGTGAACCACGCCCCAGATGTCGCTCAGCACGACGTCGACCTCGGCCACGAGGTCGCGCATGTTTTCAATGAAACTCAATTCGGTCATGGCAGGCGAGGTCGGCTAGTGGGGGCGCACGGCGCGTCGAGCCAATGCAGCGGTGCCGCTGGCGCGCGGCGGATCGGATCGCCGGGGTTCGATCTTCGGAGAAGCAACAGGACTCTCTTGTGGCGGTTTGACCGGCGGCGCCGGAGAGGTGAGGGGGCTCGGCGCGGCCGATGCCGCTTCGGGACGTAACGGTTTGGGAGCCGCGAACAGGAAGCCTTGCCCGAACCGCACATTATAGTCCAGCAGATCGACGACCGCGCGTTCGCCTTCGATGCGGTCGGCAATCAGATCGATGCCGAACCGCCCCATCAGGTCGGAAAGATCGGCGGCGTGGATATCGGATGCGGACCCCTGCTTCTGATCCAGCAGCAGAGCTGCAGGGACCTTGATGAAACGCACGCCGCGATCCGCCAGATCACGCGGCTCGACGCGCAGATCCTCGACGTGATCGAGCGAAAACCGAAAGCCGCGCTGCGCCAGCGCCGCCAGATGCTCGCGTTCCACGGCCCCCATGCGATTGAAGGCGCTTTGCTTGAATTCCAGAATGAAGGACGAGGCCAGCACGCGATTGGCATCAAGAAAATCGAGGCACTGCGCAAAGCTGGACGGGTTGCTCAGCGTTGCCTGGGCGATGTTGCAGAAGATGCCGATATCTTTGTTGCGGACCATCAGACGACGCAGCACCTGCACGCTGCGCAGGATCACCCCATGATCGATGCGTCCCATCAAGCCGGCCGCTTCTGCGGGTTCGATGAAGTCCTCGGCGGGGAGCACCCTGTCGCTGTCGTCGCGCAGCCGCGTCATCGCCTCGTAGAAGCGCACCTTGCGCTGCGGCAAGGTGACGATCGGCTGCAGATAGATATCGATCCGGTTGGCGTCGATCGCATTCCGGATGGTTTCGATCAGCGCGCCGGCCTGATCGGCCCCCGGTTCCGCATCGATATCCAGATAGCCGTCATCGGCGGCGATCGGATCCGCCGCTGGAAGCGGGGAGGCGGATGCGGCTTTCGTCGCGATACGGGGAGTGGCAGCCGGCGGCGCGGGCGCGGCTTGGACCGGCGTCGCTGCCGTCTGGGGGACGCCTTCCGATAACAGGTCATCATGCGCCGCGACGGCCTCGGCCAGTTGGCTGACCAATCCGCTCAACTCGTTGATTTCGTCATGCATCGTTTTGATGCGGTCCTGCGATGTCGAGTTCGCCGACACCAGCCGCCCCTCGATCGCACTGAGCCGACGGCTGAATTCCCCCACCTGACGCGCGAGGTCGGCCGTGCCCTGCGAGAGGTCGGCGATCTTGCTGCCGAGCTTGGGGCGGTCGCCGATCCGCATCGACACCACATGATAGAGGATCAGGATGGTCAGAGTGGCGAGCGCAACGATGGCCGCTTGTGACTCGCTGATGCCCGCAATCGCGTGCAGCACCAGTCCGAAGGATGCGGCGATCAGCGCCATGCAAATCGCGATAAATATCGTGGATGTGCGAACCATTCTCCGCGTGTCTTTCGTGGCGCAGCCGGGCTTCTGTCCCTTGAGGTCACCGATCCGCGCGTCAAGCCACTCCGTACTTACCATTATTCCTGATTCGAGCGCACGTCCTGCGAGCGATTCGGAACCAGGCCTCTCTCCACAGCGCAGTTACTCGCGTGGGCGCAGACGGTTGTGATGGAACTTGGAGCGTACCGCGAAGAAAAGCTGGGAGGCGTGCGCGGCCGGTGAAGCTGTTCGCCGAAAGCAATCGGCCGGATCAGGCCGCCGCAGGGCACGATCCGGCCAGACAGTGAGGAATGAAATCACAGCTCCGCAGTTCGGGCTGGATCCGGCAGGGTCAGGCGACCGCGCGGATCACCTTGGTCACCTTCTCGATGATCTCGCCGATCTGGTCCTCGCTGACGATCAGCGGCGGGGTCAAAGCGATAGTGTCGCCTGCGACGCGGATCATGATGTCGTTGTCGTGGAAGCCGCGCTGCAACGATTCAAAGCCGCGCTTGCCCGGCCCGTCCTTGTTGGGTGACAGCTCGATTCCCGCGGTGAGACCCACGGTGCGGATGTCCACGACGTTCGGCTCATTGCGCAAGGCCATCACCGCGTCGGCGAACTTCGGTTCGAGCTTGTTGGCGCGCTCGAACAGCTTCTCGTCGCGATAGATGTCCAGCGTCGCAAGACCCGCCGCGCAGGCCAGCGGATGCGCCGAATAGGTGTAGCCGTGGCACAGTTCGATGACATGCTCGGGGCCGGTCATGAACGCCTCGTAGATGGTATCGCGGACGATCACGCCGCCCATCGGCGCTGCGCCGTTGGTGACACCCTTGGCAAAGGTGATCATGTCCGGCAGCACGCCGTAGCGCTCGGCCGCAAAGGGGAAGCCGAGGCGGCCGTAGCCGGTGATGACCTCGTCGAAGATCAGCAGGATACCGTGCTTCTGGGTGATCTCGCGCAGCCGCTTGAGATAGCCTTTGGGCGCGGGGATCACACCGGTCGAGCCGGCCATCGGCTCCACGATCACGGCCGCGATGGTGTTGGCGCCGTGCAGATTGACGAGACGCTCAAGCTCGTCGGCCAGTTCCGCGCCCCATTCCGGCTCGCCCTTGCTGAAAGCCTGCTTCTCGCGATTATAGGTCGATTGCAGATGGTCGACGCCGGTCAGCAGCGTGCCGAACATCTTGCGATTGGCGACAATGCCGCCCACCGATGTGCCGCCGAAGCCGACGCCATGATAGCCGCGCTCGCGGCCGATCAGGCGGCAGCGTCCGCCCTGTCCGTTGATCTGATGATAGGCCAGCGCGATCTTCAGCGCGGTATCGGCGGCCTCCGATCCGGAATTGCAGAAGAAGACCTGCTCCAGTCCTTTCGGCGCCAGTTCCGCTATGCGGCTGGCAAGCTCGAACGCCTGCGGGATGCCGAACTGGAAGGGCGGGGCGTAGTCCAGCGCTTCGGCCTGCTTGGCGATGGCGGCGGCGATTTCCTTGCGGCCATGGCCGGCATTGCTGCACCACATGCCGGCGGCGGCGTCGATCACCTGGCGTCCGTCGGTGGTGAAGTAATGCATGTCCTTGGCGCCGGCGAGCAGGCGGGGAGCCTTCTTGAACGCGCGATTGGCGGTAAACGGCATCCAGAATGCGGCGAGATCATTCGGGACGTTCACGCTGCGCTGGTTTAGGCTCTTGTCTAACATTCGGGTCCCTCCGCTGCTTTCTCGGGGTTGATGTCGCGCCGGGCCGCGGCTGCGCCACAGCGGCAGACTAGATCGTTTTGGCTGCGAGGGGAAACGCGCGCGCCGCCGCAAGCCGGATATTTTTGCAATCGTTGAAGAGTGGAGTCCGACGTCCACGCCGCGGTGCACTACGTAGTTTAGCAGACCCTATTCCGATCGAATGCAATCAAATGGAGATTTGTAATTATCATACACTTAAAGGTTGTGGTGTCGAATGGCTGTCATGATCAGGTTCGCCTTCCATGCCCGCCGTTTCCCGCGCTGCCGCCGGGCGGCGTCCGCGGTCGAATTTGCGATGCTCCTGCCGCTGTTCCTGCTGATGGTGCTGGGCATCGTGGTGTTCGGCTCCTACCTGGCGATGGTGCACGGGGTGCAGCAACTTGCCGCCGAGGCCGCGCGCACCTCGGTGGCCGGGCTGAACAATGCCGAGCGGGACAGCCTTGCCACCGGCTATGTGAGCGCCCATGCCTCATCCTATCCTTTGATCGCGTCCGACGGCGTGACCGTGACCACGACGACCTCCGGCACCAATGTTTTCGTGGTGACCGTGAACTATGACGCCTCGCGCAGTTTCATTTTTGCGTTGCCGGCCTTGGTGCCGATGCCCTCGTCCCGGATCGAGCGTTCGGCCGCCATTCCCTTCGGCGGCTTTTAGGCAGGGGAGCGGGCGATGCCGGCATTGCTGCAGCGTTTCATCGCGGATCGCAAAGGCAACGTCGCCATCATGGGCGCCGGCTGCATGATACTGGTGGTCGGATGCGCGGCGTTCGGTGTCGATATCGGCACGATCTTCGCCGATCGCCGGAAAACCCAGAGCGCGGCTGACCTCGCCGCGATCGTGGCCGCGAGCAATCTGCCCAAGGCCGAAAGTGCGGCGCGGACCACGGTGGTCGACAATGCCTATCCGCCCGAGGCGCTGGTCTCCGTCGAACTGGGCACCTATACGCCTTCGGCCGCGCTGCCGCCGGAGGCCCGCTTCGTAACGCCGCCGAATGGAGTAGCCAACGCCGCGCGTGTGACGGTGCAAACCCGAACGCCGTTGTACTTCGGACGGCTGTTCGCCGGCGTCGATCAATTTCAGATCACAAGCCGCGCGACGGCGGCCAGCACCGCAGTCGCGTCCTTCGCCATCGGCTCACGATTGCTGGCGGTGAACGGCGGATTGCTGAACGCTGTGCTCGGCAGCATGCTGGGCACCACGCTATCGCTATCGGTGATGGACTATCAGGCGCTGGCCAGCGCGCGGATCGATGCGCTGGATTTCCTCTCGGCGCTGGCCGCCCGCGCCAATGTAACGGCCGGAACCTATCGCGATGTCCTCGACAGCAGCGTCAAAGTGGGGGATGTGATCGGCGCGATGGTAAGTGCGCAACAGGCGGCGAACGGCATCAATACTGCCACCAGCGCATTGCAGCAGGTGTCCTTGGCGCTTGCCGGAATCACGACCAAGATCATGCCGGCGCAACTGATCGATCTCGGTCCCTATCGCGATCTGGCGATCGGGGAGAAACCGCGGTCGGGCGTCGATGTCGCGGCGCTGGATATTCTGAAGGCATCCGCCGCGTTGGCGAACGGGACTCACCAGATTGCGGCCGCGGCGAATCTCAACCTGCCCGGCATTGCCAGCGTTGCGCTCACAGCGACAGTGGGCGAACTTCCGCGGGGCACCAGCTGGATTGCCGTCGGCACCCAAGGCGCCAGCGTGCATACGGCGCAAACGCGGGTGCTGTTGCAACTGAAATTGCTCGGCAGTGGCAGCGTGTCCGTGGTCAATCTGCCGATCTATGTCGAAGTCGCATCCGGCACCGCGACGCTCGACGCGGTGAGTTGCGGTTATCCCGATGTCAGCAGTTCGACGGTCCGATTGGGGGTGACGCCCGGGATCGTCGATGCGTGGATCGGCAATGTCTCGGTTGCGGAACTGAACAACTTTACCAGCAAGCCAAATCCGGGCCCGGCCAAGCTGGTCGATCTCGGCGCCGTCACGGTGAGCGGCAAGGCACATGCCGGTATTGGCAACACCGCGTCGACCCCCGTGACGTTCAGCTATGCTGATATCCAGGCGATGACCAGGAAGACGGTCACCACCAGCAACTTCACCCAGTCGCTGACCGCCAGCCTGCTCGGCGACCTGTCGTTGAATATTCAAGTCGGTCCGCTCGGGCTGCCGATTCCCGGGCTCGGCGGGCTGGTCACCGGCATCATCGGCAATGCCACCGGCTCAATCGACCAGGTGCTGGCGCAAGTCCTGGCGACGCTCGGTATCGGGCTTGGACAGGCCGACGTCTGGGTCACCGGCATCCGCTGCGACCGCGCGGTGCTGGTGAATTGACGGGTGCTTGCCGGTTGGCGTCGTGGCTGGTACCACCCGCGCCATGGCTGACAAACTCAGAAAACCGCAAAAACTGAAGGCCCGCCTGCCGCGCGGGCTGGTGGATCGCACCGCGTCCGAGATTGCCGCGACGCGCCGGATGACCGAGGTGATCCGCGAGGTCTATGAGCGCTACGGCTTCGAACCGGTGGAAACGCCGGCGATGGAATACACCGATGCGCTCGGCAAGTTCCTGCCGGATCAGGACCGGCCCAACGAAGGCGTGTTCTCGTTCCAGGACGACGACGAGCAGTGGATCTCGCTGCGCTACGATCTCACCGCGCCGCTCGCGCGCTATGTCGCGGAGAATTTCGACGCGCTGCCGAAGCCCTATCGCAGCTATCGCGCCGGCTACGTCTATCGCAACGAGAAGCCCGGCCCCGGCCGCTTCCGCCAATTCATGCAGTTCGACGCCGACACGGTTGGCAGCGCATCGCCCGCCGCCGATGCCGAGATGTGCATGATGGCGGCTGATGCCATGGAAGCGCTCGGCATTCCGCGCGGCAGCTATGTTGTGAAGGTCAACAACCGCAAGGTGCTGGACGGCGTGCTGGACAGCAT
>DATMSE010000146.1:0-10458 GCA_035565575.1 Xanthobacteraceae bacterium | reverse complement strand
ATCGAGACCACGATGGCGGAGACGCTGCTGGTGCAAAGCGAGATCAAGCACGCGCGGCGTCATCTCGCCGCGTGGATGGCGCCGCAACGCGTGGCGACGCAGTTTCAGTTCTGGCCGGCGAAAAATCGCCTGCTGCCGCAGCCGCTCGGTGTGGTCGGCATCATCGCGCCGTGGAATTATCCGCTGCAACTCACGCTCGCGCCAGCGGTCGCGGCGATTGCCGCCGGCAACCGCGTGATGATCAAGCCGAGCGAACTCGTGCCGCGCTTCGCAGCCCTATTAAAACAGGTGATTGCGGACACTTTCGACGATTCCGACATCATGGTGACGGACATCGACGGCAACATCTCCCAAACCTTCGCGGCGCTGCCGTTCGATCACCTGCTGTTCACAGGTTCGACGCGCGTCGGCCGGCTTGTCGCTGAAGCGGCGGGACGCAATCTGACGCCGATCACGCTCGAACTCGGCGGCAAGTCGCCGGCGATCATCGACGCTTCCGCGAATCTCGATCAAGCCGCTGAACGCATTGCCTATGGCAAATTGCTCAACGCCGGACAGACCTGCATCGCGCCGGACTATGCTCTGGTGGCCAAGGAATCCGCGGAAAATTTCGCCGGGAAAGTTGCGGCAAACATGCGGCGAATGTACGGCACCTCTCCCGCCAATCCGGACTATACCTCGATCGTCTCCGGCCAGCACTATGCCCGCCTCGAAGGGCTGGTCAGCGATGCCGCATCGAGGGGCGCCCGCGTCATCCAGGCCGCGCCGGCCGGCGATCCGGCCTGGCAGATCCCAAGGAAGTTTCCGCCCACCGTCATTCTCGGCGCGACGCCGGAGATGAAGGTGATGCAGGAGGAAATCTTCGGACCCATCCTGCCGGTGGTGGACTGCGCCGGCACCCGGGAGGCGATCAGTTTCATCAACGAACGCGACCGGCCGCTGGCGCTCTACTGGTTCGGCACCGATAGTGCCGCGCGCGACGAGGTTCTGGCGCGCACCGTGTCGGGCGGTGTCACCATCAATGACTGCCTGTTTCATTTCACGCAAATCAACCAGCCGATGGGCGGCGTCGGCGCATCGGGGATAGGCGCCTATCATGGCGAATGGGGCTTTCGCACGTTCAGCAAGCTGAAGCCGATCTTCTATCGCTCGAAGCTCAACCGTTTCGCCGACCTTTATCCGCCCTATGGCGCGAAAATGGCCCGTATGGAAAAATTGCTGCGATTCCTGTCGTAACGACACGGCGGACCAACCGCCGGGCTCAAGACCATTCCAAGAAAAATAGCGGGGGGAGCAAACAGTGACCGACACATTCGATTTTGTCGTCGTGGGCGGCGGATCGGGCGGCTGCGCGGTGGCAAGCCGCCTGTCGGAAGATCCCAGCGTCTCGGTGGCGCTGCTGGAGGCCGGCGGCAAGGGCGACAACTGGGTCGTCACCACACCGGGCGCGCTGGTGCTGATGGTGTCCGGCAAGGTCAACAACTGGGCCTTCGACACCGTCGCACAAGCCGGGCTCAACAACCGCATCGGCTATCAGCCGCGCGGCAAGGCGCTGGGCGGCTCCTCCGCCATCAACGCCATGGTCTATATCCGCGGCCATCGCGCCGACTACGATCACTGGGCCGCGCTCGGCAACACCGGGTGGTCCTATGCCGACGTGCTGCCCTACTTCAAGCGCTCGGAAGACAATGCCGAATTCTCGGACGATTATCACGGCAAGGGCGGCCCGCTCAGCGTCTCGAAGTTGCAGACCGACAATCCGGTGCACGACATCTTCCTGCAAGCCGCGCGCGAGGCGCAATTCCGCATCCGCGACGACTTCAACGGCGCGGAGCAGGAAGGCCTCGGCGTCTATCAGGTGACGCAGAAGAACGGCGAGCGCTGGAGCGCTGCGCGCGGCTATATTCACCCGTTCATGACGAACCGGCCCAATCTCAAAGTCGAGACCGGCGCGCACGCCACCCGCATCATCTTCGACGGCAAGCGCGCCGTCGGCGTCAAATACCGGCGCGGCAAGGAGACATTCGAGGTCCGCGCGCGGCGTGAAGTCATTCTCAGTCTCGGCGCCTTCCAGACGCCGCAGCTGCTGATGCTGTCCGGCGTCGGCGATGCGGCGGCGCTCGCCAAACTCGGCATCGCATCGACGCATCACTTGCCTGGCGTCGGACAGAACCTGCAGGATCACCCGGACTTCGTCTTCGGCTTCACCTCCGACGCGCCGCACTTCGCGGGGCTGTCATTCCCCGGCCTCTCGCGCATCTTCAAGGGCATCATGCAGTATCGCCGCGAGCGGCGCGGGCCGATGACGTCGAACGTCGCCGAATGCGGCGGCTTCCTGAAGACGCGGCCCGATCTCGAGGTGCCGGACGTGCAGCTTCATTTCTGCACCGGCATGATCGACGATCACGGCCGCAAGCCGGCGTGGAATCGCGTCGGCTTCTCCTGCCACGTCTGCCTGCTGCGGCCGAAAAGCCGCGGCAGCGTCTGGTTGCAGAATGCCGATCCGATGCGCGCGCCGGCGATCGATCCGAATTTCTTCGGCGACGAAGCCGATCTTGACGCCATGGTGGCGGGCTTCAAGGTGACGAAGCGACTGCTCGATGCGCCGGCACTGAAGGCGATCCAGACCTCCGACGTCTTCACCACCGGCATCGAGAGCGACGACGCGATCCGCGAGGTGCTGCGCCAGCGCGTCGACACCGTCTATCACCCGGTCGGCACCTGCAAGATGGGCGTGAACGATCCAATGGCCGTGGTGGACCCGACGCTGAAGGTGCACGGCCTCCACGGCCTGCGCGTCGTCGACGCCTCGATCATGCCGACCCTGATCGGCGGCAACACCAACGCGCCGACCATCATGATCGGCGAGAAGGCCGCCGATATGATCAAGGCCGAGATGCGGGCGTAGCTGGTGATCTAGCAATTCGCGCCGCAGACAACAGCCCGCAAAATAGGAGAACATTCGTCGCAACTCGTCATGGCCGGATTTATTCCGGCCATCCACGCCTTGGCCGATATGCGGCAAGAAAGACGTGGATGGCCGGGACAAGCCCGGCCATGACGCAAGTGGATTCGTCGTTCCCACCCGTCTGCGCGGGGACGACCCTGAGGTTATTGAGGCGCTTGGCACAATGAACATCTTCGACATCGCGGTCTATGCCGGATTGCTGGTCGCGGTCGTGGGCGGATTCTATGTCGGCTTGCTGCGCAGCGCCGCAACCATTGTGGGCTATCTGATTGCGATGCCGGTCGCGGTCTGCATCAGCGGCCTGATCGCGCCGCAACTGCGTCCGGCCGAAACCTCGCTGCTGGAAGGCCCTTCGTTGCTGTCTATCGTCTTCCTCGCGGCCGGCATCTTGTTCGGCAAACTGCTGCGCATGATGGTGGACGAAATCACCGGCACCGATGTCGGCCTGCTCGATCGTCTCACCGGCGCGCTATTGGGCGCGGCGCGGCTGTTTCTGGTGGCGATCACGCTGGTGCTGATTGTCGATCAATTGATGCCGGCGAACCGCCAGCCCGCGTTTCTCAGCCAGTCGTCGCTACGGCCGATGCTGTCATGGGCGGCGGCGCAGGGCATCAAGTCGCTACCGCCGGACGTGACGGCCTATATCGACCGGCTCAAGCGCCAGTACAGACTGTAACGCACCGCCGCGCAGGGGCAGATATGCGTTTCAGGGGGCATTGCGAGCTTATCATGGCTGCGCGCTTTGGCTAAGGTCCGCCCATCGTCGACAACCATCAAGAAAACGGGGAGTGAAGCCGTGGATCTGGGAATCAAGGGTCGCCGCGCGCTGGTGTGCGCATCGAGCAAGGGCCTGGGGCGCGGATGCGCCATGGCGCTGGCCGCCGAGGGCGTGCACCTCACGCTCACCGCGCGCGGTGCCGAGGCGCTGGCGCAGACCGCCGCCGAAATCCGCAAGGCCTATCCGGAGATCGAGGTGAACGAGGTCGCCGGCGACATCGCCACGCCCGAGGGCCGCGCCGCCGCGCTGAAGGCCTGTCCCGATCCCGACATTCTGGTCAACAATGCCGGCGGCCCGCCGCCCGGCGACTTCCGCACCTTCACGCGCGACGACTGGATCAAGGCGCTCGACGCCAACATGCTGACGCCGATCGAACTGATCAAGGCGACGGTGGATGGCATGATCGCGCGAAAATTCGGCCGCATCGTCAACATCACCTCCGCCGCGGTGAAAGCGCCGATTGACGTGCTGGCGCTCTCCAACGGCGCCCGCAGCGGCCTCACCGGATTCGTCGCGGGCCTCTCGCGCAAGACGGTGCGCCACAACGTCACCATCAATAACCTGCTGCCCGGCCCGTTCGACACCGACCGCATCCGCAAGGTGTCGGCCAACCAGGCGGAGGCCGCCGGCGTCTCCACTGAGGAGATCATGAAACAGCGCGCCAGCGAAAATCCGGCCGGCCGCTTCGGCGATCCGGAAGAATTCGGGCTCGCCTGCGCCTTCCTGTGCGGCGCCAAATCCGGCTTCATCACCGGGCAGAACCTTCTGCTCGATGGCGGCGCATTTCCCGGCACGATGTAGGCGCGCTGGCGCGAGTTGGTTCGAGATCCAGATCGGAAGCCGTTACCCTGAGAGGCGTTGCGACGCCATGCCAGAGCAAGTCGGCAGGCCAACTTGCTCTGGCTTGCTTACTCGCACCCGTGGATGACGCCGTCGCGCGCCCATCAGACTAGCGGACCGGCGTGGTGCGTTCGTCGTTCCACGTCAGACCGAATTCCTCGAGGCCTTCGGCCAAAAAGTCGCTGAGCAGCGGCTCGCCCAGGAGATAACCCGCGGTCCGCGCATTGTGCTGGCGCGCGGCCTCGGCGCGCAGATCGCTCCATTCCGCCAGCGTGCCGTCGCCGCGCCCGAGCCACATCAGGGCGACGAGATCGATCTGCTCGTCCACGCTCATGGCGTTGATGAAGGCAGCGATCTCGCGCACTACCGGATCGTCGCCGTGATCCTCCAGCACGTCGATCATCCGATCGTCGCTGGCGTTGGAGCCGGAGTCGACGTCCGTCGTCTCGTCCTTGGCGTCGAATTCGCGCGCCTTCTCGATAAGATAGCCGACCTGCTCGGCGGAAACGGTCAATTCCGGCATCGCTTGCTCCTGTCGCCCCGGCACGACAACGCCAAAAACCGGCAGATGATCCATTGCGCGGGGGGCGCGGAAGCTTCATCCTCCGGCGGCAGAAACCCAGGTAACAAGACCAAGACGCGGGAGCGCACGGAATGAGCTGGACGGTCGGACGGGCCAAGATCACCAAAGTCGTCGAGATGGAGACGGTGGGGCATACCCGTTTCGTCCTGCCGCAGGCGACGCCCGAGCGTATCCAGCAACTGCCATGGCTGACGCCGCATTTCGCCGATGGCGAAGGCCGGCTGCGCATGAGCGTGCATTCGCTGATCGTCGAAACACCGTCACAGCGCATCGTTGTCGACACCTGCATCGGCAATGACAAGCAGGGCCGCGGCGTGCCGACATGGAATGGCCGCAACACGCCCTTTCTCGAGACGATGACGGCAGCCGGCTATCCGCCCGAGAGCATCGACATGGTGCTCTGCACGCATCTGCATGTCGATCACGTCGGCTGGAATACCCGGCTCAAGGACGGCCAGTGGGTGCCGACCTTCCCGAAGGCGCGCTACGTGTTCGGCAAGACCGAATACGACTATTGGGCGGCCCATAGCGACAGCGCCGAGCATCGCGCGGTGTTCGCGGATTCCGTGCAACCGGTGGTGGACGCCGGGCTGGTCGATCTGGTGGCCAGCGACCAGCGCCTCTCCGACGAGATCACGCTGATCCCGACGCCCGGCCACAGCCCGGGCCACGTCAGCATCCTGATCCGCTCCGACGGCCAGGAGGCGCTGCTCACCGGCGACGTCGCGCATCATCCGTGTCAGATGGCGCATCTCGACTGGTCGTCGAGTTTCGATTCCGATCCGGTGCAATCCACCGACAGCCGCCGCACGCTGTTCGGCCGCTTTGCCGATACGCCGACCTTGGTGATCGGCGGACATTTTGGCGCAGGCCGCATCAAACGTGACGGTGACGCCTTCCGTCTCGAGGTATAACCTCCGGCGGCTTTGCCCTTTCTCCGGACGCGCGGTTGAATTCGGCCGCGCATTGCTCCATGACACCCCCACCCCAAGACCGTGAGGAGATCTCGATGAAACTTGTGCGATACGGCGCCGTCGGCAGCGAGAAGCCGGGCCTGATCGATCAATCCGGCCAGCTGCGCGATCTGTCGGGACAGATCGCAGACCTCGCAGGCGACGCGTTTTCGCCGGCCAACATGGCCAAGCTTGCGGCCCTCGATCCCGCCGCGCTGCCTGCCGTGAGCGGCACGCCGCGCCTCGGTTCGCCGGTCGGCGGCAGCCCGAAATTCATCGCCATCGGTCTCAACTTCGCTGACCATGCCGCCGAATCCGGTCTGCCGATCCCCGCCGAACCGGTGGTGTTCATGAAGGGCAACAATTCGCTGTGCGGCGCCAACGACGATGTCGAAAAGCCGCGCGGCTCGACCAAGCTCGACTGGGAAGTC
This sequence comes from Xanthobacteraceae bacterium, assembly GCA_035565575.1. Classification (GTDB taxonomy): domain Bacteria; phylum Pseudomonadota; class Alphaproteobacteria; order Rhizobiales; family Xanthobacteraceae; genus 62-47. The sequence goes on along the minus strand of DATMSE010000146.1, from coordinate 3,905 downwards.
GAACTGGCGCTGGTGATCGGCACCCGCGCCAAATATGTCAGCGAGGCCGACGCGCTCAAGCATGTCGCCGGCTACGCCGTCTGCAACGACGTCTCCGAGCGCAACTTCCAGATCGAGCGCGGCGGCCAGTGGACCAAGGGCAAGTCGCACGACACGTTCGGTCCGCTCGGCCCCTGGCTGGTGACGCCGGATGAAGTCGGCGACGTGCACAAGCTGGACATGTGGCTCGACGTCAACGGCCAGCGCCGTCAGACCGGCTCGACCGCGACGATGATCTTCAACGTGCCGCAGATCATCGCCTATCTCTCGGGCATGATGACACTGATGCCCGGCGACGTGATCACCACGGGGACGCCGCCCGGCGTCGGTATGGGCATGAAGCCGGAGGCGCAATACCTCAACGTCGGCGACGTGGTGACGCTCGGTATCGCCAAGCTCGGCGAGCAGCGGCAGAAGATCGTCGCGGCCTGATCGCGCGACATGCAAAGCTGCGGGGCATCGCGTCCCGCAGCTTTGCCGTCCGGCTTGTTTTCAAAGACGTTATTCAAGGCGCTCCCGATGAAGCTCACATTTTCCCCGGCTTCGCCATTTGCCCTCCCCGATCAGGACTGGCGCACCGCGTTTCCGAAGCTCGCCGCCTTCAACCAGATCATGATGGAACGGCCATCAGTCAAAATCTCGGTGCCGCCGAAAGCGTAGACGAGCGCGCGGCACGGCAGGATGGTGGCGCTTTGGACGATCTGCCGCTCCACCACAAGCACATCTAATCGAACAGCGACGGCGTGTAGTTGACCAGCGCGCCTTCGATCTCCAGCATCTTCAGCTTGGTGGCGACGCCGCCATTGGCGGAGAAGCCGCCCGGCTTGCCGCCCGCCGCCAGTACGCGATGGCACGGCACCACGATCGGACACGGATTGCGTCCCAGCGCCTGCCCGACATCCCGCGACAGCTCGACACCGCCGATCCGCTTGGCGATATCGCCATAGGTCAGGGTTTTGCCCGGCGCGATGGTGCGCGCGATGCCGTAGACCTGGCGATGAAAGTCCGGCACGTCGGTCAGGTCCAGCGCGATATCCGTCAGATCGCGCGGCTTGCCGTCCAACAATTCGATCATGCCGTCGATGGCGTATTGCACATCGGCGGGCGGCGGCGTTTCCACGATGGCGTCATAACGCTGCTGCAGGCGCAGCCGGGTCCTGCCCTCGCCCGACATCGGCAGTTGCACGCCGATGATGCCGTGCGGTCCCCAAACGACGCCGCAGACGCCGATGGCGGTCTCGAACGAGGCGAACGGATGCTGGGTCATGCGCGGCTCCCGGCTGAAACGCGGATCACGGCTGTCCGCCGATGGATCGACAGCTTCGGAATCGCGCCATCTTGCCGCCATCGCCGGCCGCGCGCCACCCGGATTCCGCGCGGTGACACGATGCGGCGCGCCCAATGTGGACGCCACACGAGCGGCTCAGATTCAGGCCTCAGGACGGGTGAATCTTGGACTTTCCGGGCGCAGTCCGGATGAACTCGATGCCGATCTCGTCATTCTGCAACCGCACCAGCCGGCAACGGCGATATAGCAGCCCGGTGGATGACAGCAGCAGGAAGAATTCCTTCAGCTCGAGTCCCTCGAGCGAGCCGCTGACCCGCAGCCGGGCGCCGCTGGCTGAAGCGTCCAGCAACGCGCAGTCGCGCTGCCATGTGCCGTCGATCGCCATCATATGAACCGCGACTGCATGCTCGAAATTGACTCGCGGATTCTTGCGGTTTCCCCACGTCATCGCAGGAACTCCAGAAGGGGTGCGGAGCCATCATTGAAGCAAAGGCAATATGACATCAGCGGCCAGTGGCCGACATGGAGAGGTCCCAGACCGGGAGACCCGCCGCATGCGCGTCCCGTCAAAAACCGACGCCACTCCTCAATTTTACATATATCGGTCGGTTGCTTTTACCGAAGACAACTTGAGATTGGATTAAGGCCGGCGCGACGCCGCCATTCAACACGGCTGCCGGGCCGTTGCGCGGCCCTCGACCGCAGCCGATGCCGTCCCGCCGCGAGAACCGACTTCAAAAAAATAGGCCCGCCGCAGCGAGCCTATTTCCGTTTGACCGGTCCGACCGATCACCACCGGCGATGGTGATGATGATGGTGCCGATGGTGATAATGATGGCGATACACGCGCGGCACATAGTGATAGCGGTGGTGATGATGGTAGTGACGCCGCGGATGATAGTGGCGATGATAGTGCCGCCGGTGCTGAACCTGCGTCACCATGCCGGACGAACCCTGCTGAACCGCGGTGGTAGCGCCCGGGGTGAGCGGGGATGCGGCCTGCGCTTGCGGCGTCGGCGCTGCGACGATGAGTAGTCCGCCGATGGCGAGCAGGCCGAGAAGTTTTTTGACGAACATCAATGTTCTCCCTCAAGGTGGCGTGTGAAAGATCAGCACCGGTTTGCAGCCGATGTCGAAATGCAGGCTAGATTTCGAGAAGTGAACCCAAAATGAATGCCCCTGCGACATTCCGCGCATCAAATCCACTCGCGCATCAAATCCACGACGTGGAATCAACGGATGTCGCGCCACAACAACGCACGCCCGCAAGGATTGTTCCTTGCAGGCGTGAACGTGACGCGTGCGTGGCTGTTTCGGAAACGGTTAACCCTGACGCCAGAAGCAGTGCATGCGCGGCACGATGACGGTGCCGCTCGGCCGGAATTCCTGCACATAGGTCGCGGTGCAGTCGCGCACGGCATTGGGGCCCGGATTGTAGCGCGGATAGACGTCGTCAGGCTGATAGCGCGGATGGACACGCACGCGGGTCGGTGCGCGGCGGTGTGTGCGACGCTGGGCCGAGAACTCCGTGACGGCGGACAGCGGCGCCTGCACGCCGGCGCGCGCCGCAACGGAGCTGTCGGCCGCGCTCGCGCCCTGCGTCCAACATCCGATGATGAGCGGCGCGGCGAGCGCCACCCCTAACATCATTTTGCCGATCTGCTTCATGACGCCCCGCCGATCTTGTCCTGACGTGTCGGTCGCTTGTCCCGGGAAGGACACCTCAGCTTTATATTTGGTACAATGGGCCAAGACCAGTGCCGCCGATCTGAAATGCACCACTTGCGGCAGCCGCCTGAACAACCGTTCGCAACAATTCCGGAGCCCGGCGACATGCCAGACCGATCCGAGAGCAACCCGCAGGGCCAGGCGATACCGTGGACGACGCTGCAGGCCCCCTCGCTCGCCGAGCTCGAAGCGATGGCGCGCGAACAGCTCGCGACCCTTCCGAACCCGTTTCAGGCTGTCTGCCAGGGCGTGGTGATCCGGGTCGACGATTTCGCCACCGATGAGGTGCTGGACGAACTCGGCGCCGAGAGCGAATTCGACATCCTCGGCCTGTTTCAGGGCGTGGGGCTGCCGTTCCGCAGCCATGACGAGATCGCGCCGATGCCCAACATGATCTGGCTCTATCGTCGCCCGATCCTCGATTACTGGGCAGGCCACGACGAAACCCTGGGTTTCATTGTCCGCCACGTCCTGATCCATGAGATCGGCCACCATCTCGGCCTGTCCGACGACGACATCGAGGCCATCGAGGCCAGCGGCGCGGAGTAGAGCTATTTTGGATTGAACTGAATCGTCACGGATGCGGAAGGGATTCCCTCTCCCCGTCGGGGAGAGGGAGCGCGCATTGTTTCGTGGCAAGCGGTTCTATCGAAACCAAAAATGCTCTAGTCTCGCGGACGAGCCTTGCATAAATGGGTCTTGGACCCGGGGCGATATTTGGCTAAAAACCGGCACTCTTTGCGCCCGCTGGCGCACTTCTGGAACCCGGGAACGGTTATGGACAAATTCACCACGCTGGAAGGCGTCGCGGCGCCGCTGAAGATCATCAATGTCGACACCGACATGATCA
>DATMSE010000145.1:0-11866 GCA_035565575.1 Xanthobacteraceae bacterium | reverse complement strand
AGCACAGCGCCGGCGATAGAGTCGAGACCGCCGAGAATGACGGCCGGAAACACCTTGATGCCGTAGATCGACAGGCCCGACGAGACGCCGTTCACCACCGCGACCACCACGCCGGCGACGGCCGAGACCGTGGCGGAAATCGCCCATGACATCGCGAATACGTTCTTCACCGAGATGCCGAGGGATTGGGCCACCTGCTGGTCGAAGGCGGTGGCCCGCATCGCAAGGCCATGCTTGGACGCCTGGAAGAACCAGGCCATCGCCGCCATCATCGCCAAAGAGACGATCAGGCTCATCACATAGACAGTCTGGATCTGGAGCCCGAAGACGCTGACGGACTGGCTGGTGAAGATCGGCGGGAACGGCTGCGGATTAACGCCGAAGATCCATTTCATCGCCGCCTGCAAGACCGTGGACAGCGCAATCGTGACCATGATGACCGAGATGATTGGCTCGCCGATCATCGGCCGCAGGAATACCATCTGGATCAGGATGCCGAAGACGAACATGAAGACCATGGTGATCGGCATCGCGGCGTAGAACGGCACCTGGTACTTGACCATGAGGGCCCAGCACACCCAGGCGCCCACCAGCAGCAGTTCGCCCTGCGCGAAGTTCACCACCTGCGTCGCCTTGTAGATCAGCACGAACGACATCGCGACGACGCCATAAAGCGTGCCGACGACAAGACCGTTGACCAGGAGCTGGATCAGGAGTTGCGTGTTCATGATGGGCAGTCCATCCTGGGCGCGCGAGCTTGTGATGACCTCTCCCCGCTTGCGGGGAGAGGTCGGCGCGCATCGCGCGCCGGGTGAGGGGGACTCGCCGCTTGCGCGGAGCCAACGAGAAAACGACCACGCGCGCGAGACGATTGCGCCGCGATGCGACTGACGCCGAACTGGCGCTTTGGCAACGGCTGCGGTCGCGCTCGATCAATGGCTGCAAGTTCGTTCGCCAGAAGCCGATCGGTCCTTACACAATCGACTTTGTCTGCCGCGAGCGTCGTTTGGTTGTTGAGGTCGATGGCGGACAACATGCGGATAGTGCCGGCGACGTCCTGCGTGATCAGTATCTGACAGGGCGTGGTTATCGGGTTCTGCGATTTTGGAACAACGACGTGCTTAGCAACATCGCCGGTGTACTTGAGACGATAGCCGCCGCCCTTGAGGAGAGGCCCCCTCACCCGGATCGCTGACGCGATCCGACCTCTCCCCGCGCGCGGGGAGAGGTGACCTGAGCCACTGCTTGCGCTTCCTAACTTCTCCCCGCTTGCGGGGAGAGGTCGGCGCGCATCGCGCGCCGGGCGAGGGGGTGAGGGCCGCAGCATCATCACTCCGCCGCCTCTCTCATCGCCCGGCCCGTCAGGTCGATCACCTTCAGCGTGGTGCGGATGCGTTGCGTCGTGCCGTCCTGGAAGCGGATCATGGTATCGACCTTGATGTCGCTCTGGCCGCCATAGATGCCGTCGATGATGTCGGCATATTTCTCGTTGATGACATTGCGGCGCACTTTGCGGGTGCGTGTCAGTTCGCCGTCGTCGGCGTCGAGCTCCTTGTACAGCAGCAGGAATCTCGAGATGCGCTGTGCCGGCGGCAAGGTGGCGTTCACCGCTTCGACTTCCTTGCGCAGAAGCTGGTAGATTTCCGGCCGCGACGACAGATCGGTATAGGTGGTGAAGGCGATGCGATTCTTCTCCGCCCACTTCGAGACGATCGAGTAGCGGATGCAGATGATCGCAGCGAGCTTGTCGCGCCCGTCGCCGAGCACCACGGCCTCGGCGACATAGGGCGAAAACTTCAGCTTGTTCTCGATATATTGCGGCGAGAAGCGGTCGCCGCCCAGTGTCTGCGCCATGTCCTTGATGCGGTCGATGACCACAAGCTCGCCGGCGGCATTGAAGTAGCCGGCGTCGCCCGAACGCATCCAGCCGTTGTCCATGTCGGCGACGGAGGCTTCCGGATTCTTGTAGTAGCCGAGGAACATGTTGGGGTGGCGGACGAGAATTTCGCCGACGCCGTTGGCGTCGGCATTGTCGATACGCAGTTCGATATTCTCGGCCATGGCGACGCCGGTGGTATCCGGATCGACGCTGTCCTCGCGGTGCAGGGTATAGGCACCGAGCGTTTCGGTCTGGCCGTAAAGGGTGCGCAGCGGCACGCCCATGGCGCGAAAGAATTTGAACGTATCGGGGCCGAGCGCCGCGCCGCCGGTTGCGGCCGACCGCAGATTGGTGAAGCCGAGGCGGTCGCGTAACGCGCGGAACAGGAGGCCGTCGGCAACGAGTGAACGGTTGCCGTGCTCCAGCGCGGCGAGGCCCGTCTTCATGCCGATGTCGTACAGCTTCTGCTTGAGCGGCGAGGAATCCATCACCCGGGCCCGCACGTCCGCGGCGAGCGATTCCCAGACGCGCGGCGCGAACAGCACGAAGGTCGGCGCGATCTCGCGGAAGTCGTTCATCATCGTCTCGGGTTCTTCGACGAAGTTGATCTTCATCCGTGACAGAAGACCCATGCCGAGCGCGTAGATCTGTTCCATGATCCAGGGCAGCGGCAGCACCGAGACATATTCGTCGTCGGGACCTTTGGGATCGAAGGTGAGATAGCTGGCGCAGTGGCGGAGGACCGAGCCCCCCGACAGCATCGCCAGCTTGGGATGCGCAGTGGTGCCGGATGTCGTGCAGAGAATGGCCGTGGCGTCGGCATCGGTCGCGTCCACCATCCGATCGTACAGATCGGGCTGGCGCGCGGCGCGGGCGCGCCCCATCTCCGTCAGCTTGTCGGCGGTCATCAGCCGCGGATCGTCATATTTGCGCATGCCGCGCGGATCGGAATAGACGATATGGCGAATGCTCGGCACCCGATCGCCGAGGCTGAGCAGCTTGTCGATCTGCTCCTCGTCCTCGGCGAACACCACCTTGGCTTCGCCGTAGCTGATCAGGTAGGCCGCCTCGTCTTCCAGCACGTCGCGATAGAGACCGAGGCTCAGCGCGCCGATCGCGTGGGTCGCGATTTCGGCGGCGACCCAGTCGGGCCGGTTATCGCCGATGATGCCGACGACAGCGTCCTTGCCGAGGCCGAGCTCGACCAATCCGAGTGCGAAATCGCGCGTGCGGGCGTGATACTGGTCCCAGGTGAACGGCTTCCACAGCCCGAAGTCCTTTTCGCGCAGCGCGACTTCGCCGCCGTGCTCGCGCGCATTGAGGCGCAGCATCTTCGGAAAGGTGGGCGCCTGCGCAGCGCGGGCGTGGTAGTCGAAGGCCGGTTGCCGGGTCATGCGCTTGCCTCCAGCGGCCGCGGCGTATCGTCGGGATCGGTCAATGTCTCGTCTTCCTCGCCGAGATAGGCGCTCCGCACATGCGGATCGGCCAGAACGGCAGCCGGATCGCCTTCGGCGATTTTCTTGCCGAAATCCAGCACGACGACGCGATGCGAGATGTCCATCACCACGCCCATATCATGCTCGATCATGACCACCGTCATTCCGAACTCCTCGTTCAGATCGACGATGTAGCGGGCCATGTCTTCCTTCTCCTCGAAATTCATGCCGGCCATCGGCTCGTCGAGGAGGATCAGCTTCGGCTCCAGCGCCATGGCGCGCGCCAGCTCGACGCGCTTGCGCAGGCCGTAGGAGAGGGTGCCGGCGGTCGCCTTGCGCACGGACTGCAGATCGAGGAAATCGATGATCTCCTCCACCTTGTGACGATGCGCGAGCTCTTCGCTGCGCGCGCCGGTCAGCCAGTACAGCGAGCCGGTGATAAAGTTGTTCTTCAGGAGGTGATGGCGCCCGACCATGATATTGTCGAGCACGCTCATGTGGTGGAACAGGGCGAGGTTCTGGAAGGTGCGGCCGATGCCGAGGGCCGGGCGCGCATTGGTGTTGAGGCCGGTGATGTCGCGGCCGCGATAGAACAGCTTGCCTTCGGTGGGGCGGTAGCGCCCGGAAATGCAGTTGACGATCGAGGTCTTGCCGGCGCCGTTGGGGCCGATGATGGAGAACAGCTCGCCCTCGCGCACGCCGAAGCTGACATCGGTCAGCGCGCGAACGCCTCCGAAGCGCAGCGACACCCCGCGCACGTCCAACGCATAGTCCACCGTTGCCCCTCCCTGTCGCGGCGTCTTTGACGCTCTTGTGGGCTGTGCCCAGAACGGAACCGCAGCCTGACGCCGGCGAAGATCGTCCAAGTTGCGGATTTTGCCTGCAAATCCCGACGACGCCAAGTCACGTCCGGATCGCGCCGGACGATTTTGCAAGTTGTCGCACTCCGGTCGTCGCACTAGAGTACGACCCGAGTTGCGTTTCCTGTTGTTGAGTGTCAGCCGCGCCGTCGAAAGCGACGCCTGAACGATTTTGGCCATGTTTAAGGCAAAGCCGATCGTCGGAATGTCTTGCGCCCGACATTTCGACCAGCAATTTGAATGGGCCATCGTCACGCTGCGCCGCGGGCGGATCAAGCCTGTGGACGAATGATCGCGGCCGACCATCTCAAGCGTATCGCGTTGTGGGCATCCGGCTTGAGCGAGCGGGAGATCGAGGTCGCGCGCGCGGGCATGACGGAGCGGGCCTTTGCCGCCAACGAGTTCATCTGCATGCGCGGTGACCAGTTCGAGTACTGGACCGGCGTTGTCGCCGGATTGGTGCGGATCGGAACGGTGTCGCAATCCGGCAAGGCGGTGACCTTTACCGGTCTCACCGCCGGCGCATGGTTCGGCGAAGGCTCGGTGCTCAAGAACGAGACGCGGCGGTATGACGCGGTGGCGCTGCGCGACAGCCGCATCGCCCTCATGGACCGCGCCACCTTCCAGTGGCTGTTCGAGAACAGCGTCGGCTTCAACCGCTTTCTGGTGGCGCAGCTCAACGAGCGCGTCGGTCACTTCATGGGCCTGCTCGAATACGGCCGCATGCTCGATCCCACAGCGCGGCTCGCGCGCTGCATCGCCTCGTTGTTCAACCCGATCCTCTATCCCGACGGCACGCGCCAGCTCGATATCACCCAGGAGGAGATCGGCGCGCTGTCCGGCATGTCGCGGCAGAATGCCAACCGTTGCCTCAAGGCCTTGGAAAAGGAAGGCGTGCTGCGCCTGGAATATGGCGGGCTCACCATTCTCGATCTCGATCGCCTGCGGCGCTACGGGGAATAGGTGATTTTCACGCGCCTCTCCGCACATCATGGCCGGGCTTGTCCCGGCCATCCACGTCTTAGGACGGATATGAAGGAAAGACGTGGATGGCCGGAATAGATCCGGCCATGACGACAATAGTCGTTGTGCGCGCCGTTCGACCTTACGCCGCCCTGGCCTTGCTCTTCTTCGACGTCGCCGTGGTGCCGATCACCTCGTCTGCCTCGAGCCTTGCGATCTCGTCGCTGCCGAGGCCCAGCACCTCGCCGAGGACCTCATGGTTGTGCTGGCCGAGCGTGGGGGCGAGCCGGGTGATGCTGTAAGGCAGCAGCGCGTCGCCTTCGCGGTAGGCCACCGAGGGCAACAGGTGCGGGCCCATATAGGGCCGCACCGCCGGCTGCCAGTGACCGATCTTCATCAGATGCGGGTCGCCGGCGAGGTCCGCGGGTAATCGCGCCACGCCCGCGGCGATGCCGGCGGCCTGCAGCGTGACCATCGCAAGATCGGGGCGAACCGTCATCGTCCAGTGCCGGATCGCGATCTCGATGCGATCCTCCTCCTTGCGGCGGCCGGCGGCGGTCCGCAGGGCAGGCTCGGCTGCGAGGTCGGCGCGGTGGATGATCTCGCAGAGCTTGAGCCATTCCGCGTCGCTGCGGACGGCGAGCGTGATCCATTGATCATCGCCAAGACAGGGGAAGCAACCGTTCGGGACGAACTGCGGATGACGGTTGCCGATGCGGGGCGAGGTGCGGCCGGTCGCGGCCTGCTCGATGATCGATGGGGCGGTGAACTGCATGCTGCATTCGACCTGCGACAGATCGATATGCTGGCCTTCCCCGGTCCTCCGCTGCTGCATGAAGCCGAGCAGCAGCGCCGCCGCGGCACTGACGCCGCCCAGCGGATCGCCGAGCGCGGCATGCAGCATCGTCGGCGGGTCCTCTTCGCGGCCGGTGACCGAAGGCAATCCGGAGGCCTGCTCGAGCGTCGAGCCATAGGCGCGGCAGTCCTTCCATGGGCCGGTGGTGCCGAAAGCCGGCATCGTAACCACCACCAGGCGCGGATTGATCTTGAGCATCGCTGGCGGATCAAGCCCGAGGCGAGGCAGCACATCGGCGGCGTAGTTGTCGATCACTGCGTCGGCGGTCTGCAGCAGCCGCTTGAGCAGCGACAGCCCGGCATCGGAGGTGAGGTCCAGCGTGATCCCGCGCTTGTTGCGGTTCATCATCTGGAACCAGTAGGTTTTCTCGTAGGTCCGCTCCGGATGATATGGCCCGCGCGGATCGGTGCCGCGAAACCAGTCCGGATACTGGCACGACTCCACCTTGATGACGTCGGCGCCGAGATCGCCCATCTGCCGCGTCGCCGTCGGCCCTGCCCAACCCATGGTGAGGTCGATGATCCGCAGCCCCTTGAGCGGCTGGGGATCGTCGGCGGTGGCCGCGCGGCGCGCGAGGCGCGAACGGGGTTTGAGCGGCGTATGATCATGCGCGCCCGCGAGCGGCGCCACGCCGTTTGGCTTGGGGCGCGAGCGCGTCAGGTGCTGCGGCAGCACCGGCGCATCGAACGTTGCGTCTCCGATGTTGACCGGGGCAAAAACGCCGCGCGCGCGATGGACTTCCTGCGCCAGCAGTTCTGCCATGTCCGGCACGATGGCAAGCGGCAGCCGCAGCGCGATCCCGTCCTCGAACCACTCGCGCGCGGTCTTCTGCATCAGCACCGGATGAATGATCCGGCTGAGTTCGTCGGCGTGGAGATAACGTTCGGCGGTGGACGAATAGCGCGGGTCCGGCCCAAGTTCGGGCAACCCGATCATGATGCAGAATGCATTCCATTGCGCCGGCGTCACCACGGTGACGCCGAGCCAGCCTTGTTTGGTGGCGAAGTTGCCCACCGGAAAGCCGCGGCCGAACCGGTTGATCGCGATGCGCGGCCGTGTGAAGCCCGACTCCAAAGCGAGTCCGGTATCGAACTCGCTGATCTGCAACATCGCCGCGAAAGCGCTGACGGCAAAACGGCGCGCGCCGTGAGCGCGACCGTAAAGCCCGGCGAGGCTCGGAATGAAGGCGGTAAGGCCCGCCATCACCGCGATCTGGCCATCGCGCGGCAGCACCGGCGGACCTTCCGCCGCACCGACCAGCTTCACCAGTCCCGCAAGGCTGCGGCAGACCGAATCCGTCGCCGCGTAATCGCGATAGGGGCCGTGTTCGCCGAACCACGAGATCGCGGTGATGGCGAGGCCCGGATCGCTCGATTGCAGATCGCGATGCCGCAGTAACGAGTTCTCAATCACAGACGGCGGCCGCGCATCGAGCAGCAGGTCAGCATCATGAAGCAGCGCGCGGACGCGATCGGCATCGGCGTGATTGTCGAGATCGGCGCTGACGCTCTTCTTGTTGGTGTTGAGCCAGGCGAAGCACGCGCTTTCCCGGCGGCCGCCGCCGATGTCGATGGTCGGCGCAATGCGCCGCGCCGGATCGCCGCCGGGAGGTTCGACCTTGACGACCTCGGCGCCGAAATCCGCGAAGAGTTTGCCGCAGTAGGCGAGCGCATCGCCGGAGCCGATTTCCACGACGCGCAATTCCGCCAACGGCAAGTCCGGCATTGGTTTCCGCCCTTGTTTTTTCGTTGCGTCCATAATGTCCGGCAGCGGCGCGACGTCAAGCCGCAGCAGCGCGGCGGCCTCTCGCTACAACGCAGATCACGATCACGATGACGCGGTCTTCGGGGCGTCCATCGGGGTTGGCGCGGCCCGCCTGCGGATGATAGAGCAGGCGCGCCAGCCGATGGCGTGCTTCAAACGGTTTCTCTGATGCCCGATCCCCAATTCGTTCTGACGTTGTCCTGCCCCGATCGTCCGGGCATCGTGTCCGCCGTCTCGACGTTCCTGGCGCATAACGGCCAGAACATCCTCGACGCGCAGCAGTTCAATGACGTCGAGTCCAACCAGTTCTTCATGCGGGTGGTGTTCAATCCCGCCGATCTGACGGTCACGCTGTCGGCGCTGCAGACCGGTTTCGGCGCCATCGCGGAGCGGTTCGCCATGCGATGGCTGATGCGCGACCGGGCGGCGCTCCGCCGCGTGATGCTGCTGGTGTCGAAGTCGGACCACTGCCTGGCCGACATTCTCTATCGCTGGCGCACTGGCGAACTGGCGATGATTCCGACCGCGATCGTGTCCAATCATCCGCGCGAGACCTATAATGGGCTCGATCTCGGCGACATTCCCTTTCACTATCTGCCGGTGGGCAAGGACAACCGCGCCGAGCAGGAGGCCGCGATTGCCGGCCTCGTGGCGGAAACGCAAACGGATCTCGTGGTGCTGGCGCGCTACATGCAGATCCTCTCGGACAAGCTGGCCGCCGAGCTCTCCGGCCGCTGCATCAACATCCACCACTCGTTCCTGCCAGGCTTCAAGGGCGCGCGACCTTATCATCAGGCCCATGCCCGTGGCGTCAAGCTGATCGGCGCTACCGCGCATTACGTGACCAGCGATCTGGACGAGGGGCCGATCATCGATCAGGACGTCGAACGCATCAGCCATCGCGACGCGCCGGAAGATCTCGTGCGCAAGGGACGCGACATCGAACGGCGGGTGCTGGCCCGCGCGGTGCGCTATCACCTTCAGGATCGCGTGATCCTGAACGGCAACAAGACAGTCGTCTTCATGGATTGATCCGCCTGAAGGGCGTTCGTCGCGACGCGACTACGCAATTCATGAGACACGCCGCATCGGCGCGATGCGCGCCGGCGTCGCTGAGCGCACTTTACCGCGCGGGCAGCGTTGCGGCGATGTCGCGCACCAGCGCGCGAGGCAGTTCGATACCCGCCAGCTTCCAGGTCAGCGAACTGCGGTGCAGTACGATCGAGGTCGCCTGCTCGGGATCGGCGGCCTTGCTGACGCGGATGCTCAGTTTCACCGGATTGATGAAATGCATGCGGCCGAACTGGGTCACCACGTTGATCCGCTGCAGATCGGTCAGGGACGGCAGCTTGGAGATCAGCGGCTTGCCCGGCGTTTCGCTAAATTGGCCGGAGGTCAGCAGCTGCGTCAGGTTTTCCGAGGTCAGCATCTTCGCGACCAGCACATCGGCGACCGTGGCGCCGTAGCTGCCGACCAGCATGCGCTCCATCGTCCCGACCCGCCGCGCCGCGCTGATGCGGTCGAGATAGGCATTGACGATCTGTTCGCTGAGGGAGCGGCTCAGGCGCGGCAGGTCGGTCCGGGCGACGATGGCGGCGCCATCGCCGGCGCGCGTCGCGGCAAGGAGCTGCGAGAGGCTGTAGAACGCCGATCCGTAATAGACCACGATCAACGCCACAGCCACGACGACGATGCCGGAAATCCACCGCATCTCGGTTTAGTTCACTCCTGACAGGGGGTTGATCAGGACTAACCAATTGGCAACCCGCGGGGAAGCCATTTGTTCGCAAGCGCACCCAAACATTCATATTGTCCAATTTTATGCAGCTAAAATCCTGTTGATCGGACCGGGCTTTTATGAGCCATTTCGCCATGGCGCTGGTATCGGTGGGCATACCGGGCGGACCTAAAAAGTTTCGATTGTGCCAGACGGTTCCCGTCGGCCGGTCGTTCAAAAGTGCGCAAGCCGACGGGAGGAAAATCGATGTCGATCCGTGGAAAGTGGATTCAGGCGGCGGCTGCCGGTGCCTTGCTGGCCGCCTCGGCGATCGCCGCGCAGGCGCAGGACACCGTCAAGATCGGTCTGATCGTGCCGATGACCGGAGGGCAGGCCTCCACCGGCAAGCAACTCGACAATGCCGTCAAGCTCTACATGAAGGAGCATGGCGACACCGTCGCGGGCAAGAAGATCGAGGTCATCCTCAAGGACGACGCCGCGGTGCCGGACAACACCAAGCGGCTCGCCCAGGAACTGATCGTCAACGACAAGGTCAACGTCATCGCCGGCTTCGGCGTCACGCCGGCGGCGCTCGCCGCGGCGCCGCTGGCGACCCAGGCCAAGATCCCCGAGATCGTCATGGTGGCGGGAACGTCGATCGTCACCGAACGCTCGCCGTATATTGCGCGCGTCAGCTTCACACTGCCGCAGTCGGCCGCCATCATGGGCGACTGGGCCGCCAAGAACGGCATCAAGAAGGTCGCGACGCTGACGTCCGACTACGCGCCGGGGCACGACGCGCTGAAATACTTCAAGGAGCATTTCACCGCGGGCGGCGGCGAGATCGTCGAAGAGGTGAAGACGCCGCTCGCCAATCCGGACTTCGCGCCGTTCCTGCAGCGCATGCGCGACGCCAAGCCGGACGCCATCTTCATTTTCGTGCCGGCCGGGCAGGGCGGCAACCTGATGAAGCAATATGCCGAGCGTGGCCTCGACAAGAGCGGCATCAAGGTGATCGGGACCGGCGACGTGATGGACGATGATCTGCTGAACGGCATGGGCGACGCCATCCTGGGGGCGGTCACGGCGCACAACTATTCCGCCGCGCATCCCTCGCAGAAGAACAAGGATTTCGTCGCCGCCTATCAGAAGGCCTACAACCAGCGTCCGGGTTTCGTCGCCGTGTTCGGCTATGACGGCATGCACTTGATCTATGAAGCGCTTAGGAAGACCGGCGGCAAGGCGGACGGCGATTCGCTGATGGCGGCGATCAAGGGCATGGCCTGGGAAAGCCCGCGCGGCCCGATCTCGATCGATCCGGAGACGCGGGACATCGTGCAGAACATCTATCTGCGCAAGGTGGAGAAGAAGGACGGCGAACTCTGGAATATCGAGTTCGAAACCTTCAAGGACGTCAAAGACCCCGGCAAGACCAAGAAGTGACGGCCTTGCGATCCGCTCGTTGTCCCGATCGGCGGGCGCCGGCTGGTCCCCGCCGTGATGCAAGATCGTCATGACCGCGCTGCCGACCATCCTGTTCGACGGCATCGCCTATGGCATGCTGCTGTTCGTGCTGTCGTGCGGGCTGGCCGTCACCCTCGGATTGATGAACTTCGTCAATCTCGCCCATGGCGCCTTCGCCATGGCGGGAGGGTACGTCTGCGCGGTGCTGGTGAACCGCTCCGGGGTGCCGTTCTTCGTGGCCCTGCCGGCCGCCTTCATTGTCAGCGCGTTGATCGGGGTCGTGATGGAGCGGACGCTCTATCGCCATCTCTATCACCGCAATCCGCTCGACCAGGTGCTGTTCACCATCGGACTGGTGTTCATGGCGGTGACGGCGGTGGACTACATCATGGGGTCGTCGCAGATCTTCATCCATCTGCCGGCGATGCTGGAAGGCCAGTTCAACATCTTCGGCGTCGGCGTCGGCCGCTATCGGCTGATGATCATCGTCATCTGCGGGCTGTTGACCGTCGGCATCCAGCTGACGCTGGCGAATACCCGCTTCGGCAGCCGGCTGCGCGCCGCGGTGGACGACCCGCGCGTGGCGAGCGGCCTCGGCATCAATGTGCCGCGGGTGTTCGCATTCACCTTCGCCTTCGGCTGCGGGCTGGCGGGGCTCGGCGGTGCCTTGGGCGCCGAGATTCTCGGACTCGATCCGTACTTTCCGCTCAAATTCATGATCTACTTCCTGATCGTGGTGACGGTCGGCGGCTCCTCGACCATCACCGGGCCGTTCTTCGCGTCGCTGCTGCTTGGCATCGCCGACGTCGCGGGCAAGTATTACGTCCCGAAACTCGGCGCCTTCGTCATTTACACGGTGATGATCGTCATTCTGATCTGGCGCCCGAACGGTCTGTTCGGCCGCACGGCGCAGCGGTGAGAGCGGCA
>DATMSE010000144.1:0-5783 GCA_035565575.1 Xanthobacteraceae bacterium | reverse complement strand
CAACATCGCGCGCAGATCGATAAGCTCTTTGGCCATGACAGCGTCGAGGCGATCGTCGCGGCGCTCCGCGCCGATGGTTCCGACTTCGCGCAGGCGACACTGAAGGCGCTCGGCGAAAAATCGCCGACCAGCATGAAGGTGACGCTGAAGTTGTTGCGCGCGGCTCGTGCCTCCAAATCGTTGCAGGAATGCCTCGCGCGCGAGTATCGTGCCGCGTTGCAGGTGTTCGACAGCGCCGAATTCATTGAGGGCGTGCGCGCCGCGATCATCGACAAGGACCGGCAGCCGAAATGGCAGCCTGCGCGGATCGAGGATGTGACGCCGGAGATCGTCGATCGCTATTTCGCGCCGCGCCCCGGCGATCAACTGGTTTTTCCGAACTAAATCGAGCTACGCGACGACAAGCAAAAGAGGAAACGTCATGGCGAACATCGCATTCATTGGCCTCGGCAATATGGGCGGCCCGATGGCCGCGAACCTGGTGAAGGCGGGTCACAAGGTTGCCGGCTTCGATCTGGTGGAAGCGTCGCGCGAGGCCGCAAAGGCCGCCGGCGTGTCGGTCGCCGCGACTGCGGTGGACGCGGTAAAGGGCGCGGATGTCGTCGTCACCATGCTGCCGGCCGGCAAGCACGTGCTGTCCGTGTGGACTGAAATTCTTCCGTCGGTCGCCAAGGGCGCGCTGCTGATCGATTGCTCGACCATCGATGTCGAAAGCGCGGTTGCAGCTCACGGCCTTGCTGAGAAGGCGGGCGTGGCTTCGGTCGATGCGCCGGTCTCCGGCGGCGTCGGCGGCGCGCAGGGCGCGACGCTCACTTTCATGTGCGGCGGCGACGACAAGGCGTTTGCGGCGGCGAAGCCGATCCTCGAGAAGATGGGCAAGAAGATCGTCCATTGCGGCAAAGCCGGCGCGGGGCAGGCGGCGAAGATCTGCAACAACATGATCCTCGGCATTTCGATGATCGGCGTCTGCGAGGCGTTCACGCTTGCGGAGAAGCTCGGTCTATCGCATCAGGCGCTGTTCGATGTCGCCTCGACCTCGTCGGGGCAGTGCTGGTCGCTGACGACGTATTGCCCGGTGCCGGGTCCGGTACCGACCTCGCCGGCCAACAATGACTACAAGCCCGGCTTCGCCGCGGCGCTGATGCTGAAGGACCTGCGGCTGTCGCAGGCGGCGTCCAGGGCTGCCGGGGCCGCCACGCCGCTCGGCGCTCACGCCGAGGAGATTTACGCGGCGTTCGAGAAGGCCGGCCACGGCGGCGTGGATTTCTCCGGCATCATCCATCATCTGCGTGAGATCGCCGGAAAATAGCCGCGCGGAGCGCCGGCGGGCCGTCTCGATCTAACGCAAAAGGCGGATTGCCCTGCCACGTTGCGCGGTGACATCCTGTCCCCGAATACAGCCACGATCGAGGTTGCGACGATGACGACATTCCAAGAGGCCCGCCGTTTCCTTCTCGACCGCCGCACCGACTATGCCGGCGCGGTGGCCGGCTTCAAATGGCCCGACCAGACCGAGTTCAATTGGGCGCTGGACTGGTTTGATGCGGAGCTCGCGCGCGATCCGCAGAGCAAGGACCGTCCGGCGCTGTGGATCGTCGAGGCCGCGACCAACACCGAAACCAAACTCACCTTCGCCGAACTCTCGCATCGCTCCAATCGCGTGGCGAATTTTTTGCGCGCGCAGGGCTTGAAGCGCGGCGATCACCTGTTGCTGCTGCTCGGCAATGTGGTGCCGCTGTGGGAGACGATGCTCGCTTGCATCAAACTCGGCGTCGTCATCATTCCCGCCACGACGCTGCTGACGCCGGACGAATTGCAGGACCGGCTCGATCGCGGCCGCGCCAAGGCGGTGGTTGCCGCGCAGGATCAGGTGGCGAAATTCGCCTCGCTCAAGGGCGGCGATCTCAAGCGTATCGTTGTCGGACAGGGCGGCGACGGCTGGCTTTCGTTCGACAAAGCCTCCGGGTTTTCCGATGCTTTCACGCCCGATGGCGTCACACGCGCCGACGATCCGATGCTGCTGTATTTCACGTCCGGCACCACGGCGAAGCCGAAGCTGGTGCGCCACAGCCAGCGCAGCTATCCGGTCGGGCATCTCTCGACCATGTACTGGATCGGCCTCAAGCCCGGCGACATTCATCTGAACATTTCGTCGCCCGGTTGGGCCAAGCACGCGTGGAGCTGCTTCTTCGCGCCGTGGAACGCGGGCGCTGCGGTGTTCGTGGTCAATCAGCCGCGCTTCGACGCCAAGAACTTGCTCGCTACCATCGGCCGCTGCGGCGTCACCACGCTATGCGCGCCGCCGACCGTGTGGCGCATGTTCATTCAGGAGAAGCTGTCCGAGTTCAAGGTGTCGCTGCGCGAGGTCTGCGGCGCCGGCGAGCCGCTCAATCCCGAGATCATCGATCAGGTGAAGGACGCGTGGGGCCTCACCATTCGCGACGGTTATGGCCAGACTGAAACCACGGCGATGGTCGGCAATTCCCCCGGGCAGCCGCTCAAGGTCGGCTCGATGGGGCGGCCGATGCCAGGTTATCACATCCGCGTCGTCGATGCCGACGGCAACACGGCCTCGGAAGGCGAGGTGGCGCTGGTGCTCGGGGATCAGCGTCCGGCCGGCCTGATGCAGGGCTACCAGACCGACGACGGCAAGCTCGCGGGCGCCGACGGCGAGGTTTATCGCAGCGGCGATGTCGTGTTCGTCGATGACGACGGCTATCTCACCTTCGTCGGCCGCGCCGATGATGTGTTCAAATCGTCCGACTATCGCATCAGCCCGTTCGAGCTGGAGAGCGTGCTTCTGGAGCACGATCTGGTCGCCGAGGCGGCGGTGATCCCGAGCCCCGATCCGATCCGGCTCGCCGTGCCCAAGGCTTACATTCTGCTGGTCGGCGACACCGAGCGGTCCGCCGAAACCGCGCTCTCGATTTTCCGCTTTCTGCAGGGTCGGCTGGCGCCGTTCAAGCGTATTCGCCGCATCGAACTGGTCACCGAGCTGCCGAAGACCATCTCCGGCAAGATCCGTCGCGTGCAGCTGCGCCGTCTCGAATACGACGGCGACCGCAGCGACAAGCTTCGCGGCACGGAATTCCGGGAAGAGGATTTCCCCGAATTGCAGGCCATGCGCTCGGCCGGTGGCGCCGGCGGTTGAGGCCGCTGGCAGGGCTTGGCGTTAAGATCAAGCGGAATTTTCCGCATAAATCGCTTGGCCCTTGAAGCATTCTGTGAAAACTGCTGGCGAAGATTTCGATAGCAGGAGCAGAATAAACTTGACGATCACGCGCGACGCCTATTTCGAATTGGTTGGCAAGGAAATCGGGCTCTCCGCCTGGCATACCGTCGATCAGAAACGCATCGACACTTTCGCCGACGTGACCGAAGACCATCAATTCATTCACATCGACCCCGAGCGGGCGGCGCGCGAGACGCCGTTCGGCTCAACGATCGCCCACGGCTTTCTCACCGTTTCGCTGCTCAGCGTATTCTCTTACGAGGCGCTGCCGAAAATCGACGGCGTAACCATGGGCGTCAATTACGGCTTTGACAAACTTCGCTTCATCTCTCCGGTGCGCGCCGGCGCGCGGGTGCGCGGACGCTTTACGCTGACCGAAGCAAAAATGCGCTCTGCGAATGAACTGCAGTCGCGCACCAGCGTCACCGTGGAGATCGAGGGTGAAACCAAACCGGCGCTGGTCGCGGACTGGCTGGGCCTGATGTACTTTGCCTGAAGTGGGAAACTGACATGACAATCAGATTTGACGGACGCGTTGCCATCGTCACTGGCGCGGGAAATGGCCTCGGACGCGCGCACGCGCTGGGATTGGCGCGCTACGGTGCCAAGGTGGTGGTGAATGACTTCGGCGGCGCGCGCGACGGCACCGGTGGCTCGATGACCGCGGCCGAAGCCGTGGTGGAGGAAATCCGCCAGGCGGGCGGCGAAGCCATCGCCGACGGCGCCGACGTCTCCGATTTCGAGCAGGTCACCGCGATGGTCGCGAAGGCGACCGAGAAGTGGGGTGCGGTCGACATCATGTGCGCCAATGCCGGCATCCTGCGTGACAAGTCGTTCGGCAAGATGGAAGTCGCGGACTTTGCCAAGGTGCTCAATGTGCATCTCACGGGCACGTTTTACTGCTGCAAGGCCGTGTGGGAAGGCATGCGTGCACGTAACTACGGCCGCATCGTGCTCACCACCTCGTCGTCGGGTCTCTACGGCAATTTCGGCCAGGCCAATTACGGCGCAGCAAAGTCCGGCATGGTCGGGCTGATGAACGTCTTGGCGGAAGAAGGTCGCAAATCCGACATCCGCGTCAACATCATCTCGCCGACCGCGGCCACCCGCATGACCGAGGAATTGCTGCCGAAGCAGGCCCTTGACCTGATGCGGCCGGATGCGATCACGCCGGCGGTGCTGTTCCTGCTGGGTGAGAACGCGCCGACGCGCACCATCATGGGCGCCGGTGCAGGATCCTTCGCGGTGATCAGGATTCTGGAATCCGAAGGCATCAACCTGCCGCAAAGCGAGTGGACGCCTGACGCGGTGGCGGCGCACTTCAACGAGATCGCCGATATGTCCAAGGCGCGTGCACTCGAAGGCGCATTCCAGCAGACGCAGAAGTATGTCGAGCAGGCTGCCGCGGCTGCCGGCATCAAACTGGAGAAGTAGGCGGCTCCGCCATGGCTGCCGCTCCGAAACCTGACGTCGCGGTGATCGGGGCGGGGCCGGCCGGCCTGATGGCGGCCGAGGTGTTGGCGAGTGGCGGCGCGTCGGTCACCGTCTACGACGCGATGCCTTCGGCCGGCCGCAAGTTCTTGCTGGCCGGGCGCGGCGGCCTCAACCTGACGCACAGCGAGCCGCTGCCGCACTTCATGGCGCGTTACGGCGATGCCGCGGCGCGCTTGTCGCCCGCCATTGGCGCGTTCCCGCCCGATGCATTGCGCGCATGGAGCGAGGCGCTGGGACAACCGACCTTTGTCGGCTCCAGCGGGCGGGTGTTTCCGCGCACCTTCAAGGCGTCGCCGCTGTTGCGCGCATGGCTGCGACGGCTGGATGCAAATGGCGTGCGGCTTGCCTTGCGCCATCGCTGGACCGGCTGGGATGACGATGGCCGCCTGCTATTCGAGACACCGCAAGGCCGAGCGACGGTCAATCCCGCCGCGACGGTTCTGGCGCTCGGCGGTGCAAGCTGGCCGCGTCTCGGCTCCGACGGGCATTGGGTCGATCTGCTGAGATCGCGCGGCGTGAACATCGCGCCGCTGCTCCCCGCCAATTGCGGATTCGCGGTCACGTGGTCCGAACCATTCAGCGAACGTTTCGCTGGCCAGCCACTGAAAAACATCGAATTTCGGTTCGGTGCGCGGACTGTGCGCGGCGAAGCAATGATCAGCCGCAACGGCATCGAGGGCGGCGCGATCTACGCGCTGGCTTCCATGTTGCGTGAGGACATCGCCCGTGCAGGAAAGGCAACATTGCATCTCGCATTGCGGCCTGATCTGGATCAACAGCGATTGATCGAACGATTATCAAAGCCGCGCGGCAAGCAGTCCTTCACGACCTATCTGCGCAAGGCCGCCGGTCTTGTACCGGTGGCGGTCGGGTTGTTGTACGAATCCGCGCTCACCGGAAAGCTCGATCTGCCACGCCTGTCGCCAGATGATCTCGCCGCGCGTATCAACGACGTGCAAATCAATCTAACCGCTACGGCCGGGCTCGATCGCGCCATCTCGACAGCGGGCGGCATCGCGTTCGACGAACTCGACGACGCCTTCATGCTGCGCCGTCT
>DATMSE010000143.1:0-13653 GCA_035565575.1 Xanthobacteraceae bacterium | reverse complement strand
CCGGGACAGGTCAATTTCTGGCCGGTCTGGGCGGCCGGCGCGGTCGGCGCGGCGCTCGGCGACTGGCTGTCCTATTGGCTCGGCTTCACCTTCAAGGACCGGATCGCCGCGATCTGGCCGCTGACGCGCTATCCCGACCTGCTGCCGCGCGGCGCCGCCTTCGTCGAGAAATGGGGCGTTCTCGGAATTTTCATCGGCCGCTTCTTCGGGCCGCTGCGCGCCTCGGTGCCGCTCGTGGCAGGCATTTTCGAAATGCCGTACTGGCGCTTTCAATTCGCCAACTTCACATCGGCTTTCGTCTGGTCGGCGGTGCTGCTGCTGGTGGGCGACGTGGTGTCGCGCCTGATCGAATGGATCTGGCGCTTCTTCTGATGTCAGGCGTGACAAGGCCGCTCTTGACGGATCGCCGAACCGGACATACGACGACGTCCATGACCGACGTTTTCACCAGCGCTAACGCCCGCGCCCGCCGCCGCATCGTCGCGGTATGGGCGAACGTCTGCGTCTAAGTCGTCGCCCCTGCCGCCGGACCCGATCCGCGGCAGTTTCCTTTGACATCGCGTGATCTGGTCCCGGCGGCTTTCATCAAAGCCGAAGGAGCCACCGATGCATACGCCACCTCTGTTCAAGACCGATCGTGCCGCGAGTTTCGCGTTCGCCGAGGCGCGCGGCTTCGGGCTCGTCTGCGCGTATGACGGCGGCGTTCCGGTGGCGTCCCCGGTGCCGTTCTGCATCGACTATGCCAGCGACGGCACGCCGCAACTGTCGTTTCATCTTGCGCGCAATAATCCGCTGATCGGTCTTGCCGACCGGAAAGCGCATTGGCTGATGGCGGTGAGCGGGGCGGATGCCTATGTCTCGGCGGATTGGTACGTCTCGCCGGATCAGGTTCCGACATGGCTCTATCAGGCGGTGCATCTGTCCGGGCCGGTCAAGGTGATGCCGGCGCAGGATTTGCCGGAGCATCTCGACCGGTTGAGCGAGAAGTTCGAAACCCGGCTCCTGCCGAAGCGGCCATGGACCACCGCCAAGATGACGGCAGGACGTTTGAAGGCGATGCAGAACGGCATTGTGGGGCTGGTGATGACGGTGGAGGACATTCACGGCAGCTTCAAGCTGAACCAGCATAAGTCGGATGCGGATCACGTCGCCGTCGCCAACGCCTTGGCATCCCGGCCCGATACGAGCGCGCAAACGCTGGCCGAACGCATGGTCGCGCTGCGGCCGCAACTGGACTACAACACGTCCGTCACGGCGGATTGAAGGAGCGAATGATGACCATGTCCGAAACCAGCCAGATGCAGGGCAAGGCGCCGCAGGCCGCCGTGAAGCCGTCGGTCTTTGTCGACGGCGCGTCGGGAACCACCGGGCTCGGCATCCGCGAGCGGCTCGATCAACTCGGCGACATCGCCGTGCGCAGCATCGATCCCGCCAAGCGCAAGGACCCCGCTGCCAAGCAGGCGCTGATGGCCGAGGTCGATCTCGTCATTCTCTGCCTGCCGGACGATGCGGCGAAGGAAACAGTCGCGCTGATCGACACCATGGGCAGTGATGCGCCGAAGGTGCTCGACGCCTCGACCGCGTTTCGCGTCGCGCCGGACTGGACCTACGGCTTTCCCGAACTCGCGCCCGATCAGGCCGATAAAATCCGCCATGCGCGCAAGGTCGCCAATCCCGGTTGCTATCCCACCGGCGGCATCGCGCTGTTGCGGCCGCTGGTCGATGCCGGGCTGCTGCCCGCCGACTATCCCGTCACCATCAACGCGGTGAGCGGCTATTCCGGCGGCGGCAAGTCGATGATCGAGAGCTTTGAGAACGGCACCGCGCCGGCGTTCGAGCTCTACGGCCTCGGCCTGCAGCACAAGCATCTGCCGGAGACGCAGCGCTATTCGAACCTGACGCGGCGGCCGATCTTCGTGCCGTCGGTCGGCAACTTCCGGCAGGGCATGCTGGTCTCGGTGCCGCTGCATCTCGACACGCTGCCGGGCAAGCCGAGCGGCGCCGACCTGCACGCGGCGCTGGAGAAGCGCTATGCCGGCAGCAGCTACGTCAAGGTGATGCCGCTCGACAACGAGGCGGCGAAAGGCGGGCGGCTCGAACCGGAAGCGCTGAACGAGAGCAACAAGCTCGAACTGTACGTATTCGCCAATGACGCAACCCGGCAGGCGGTGCTGGTGGCGCGGCTCGATAATCTCGGCAAGGGCGCATCCGGCGCGGCCGTGCAGAACATGCGGCTGATGCTGGGTTTCCCGGACAGCGTGGGATTGCGTTAGTCGGAGACTTTTGGCGGGCGCATTGTGCCCGCTAGTTTCCGTCATGGCCGGATTTATTCCGGCCATCTACGTCTTTACAGACGTGCAGCGAGAAAGACGTCATGGCCGGGACGAGCTACAGCGCAAGCGTCTAGCTTACCAGCGTTTGAGTTAGCCTCTCACACCGCCTGGAAAATCGACCATGCCAGCACTGCCTGCGCGATGAAGCCGACGGTGAAGGCGAGGGTGCGGAACACCGGAATGCCGAGCGTGTAGACGATCAGATGCGCGACACGCGCCCAGAAGTAGACGGCGCAGGCTAGTACCGTCCATTTGGTCGAGTAGTCGGCCGCGTTGAGGATCAGGACCAGCGGCGCGAAAATGATCAGGTTCTCGACCGCGTTGTCGTGGGCGAACATCAACCGGTTGGCCCATTCGGATTGCGGCTTGTCGTTGCGGGACGGGTTAGCCATCGCGCCGCCGAGGCCGCGGACCTGACAGCGGTTGATGATGTAGGGCACCCACATCAGCCCGGTCAAAATCACCGTGAGTGTCAGCCAGAACAATTCCCGCGTCATCGAAGGGTTCCTTTTGCCATGTGACGCCGAAGGCCGTTGCCGAGTCTCCGGCACCTCATTCATAGACGGTTGTCAGGATGACGCCAATGCGGGGCGAGCGTGGCGAGGGGACCGCCGCGCTTCGCTTGTGAATTTCGGCGTGCCAAGGCTTGTATCCGTCAAGGCTCGTATCCGCTCAGGCGCGCACGCGCACGTAGCTGCCGGGCGCATCCTCGATTGGCGGCAAGGCGTCGCTGCCCACCTGCCGGGCGGGCACTTCCTCCGGATCATGACCCACCAGCCATTCGCGCCAGTGCGGCCACCACGAGCCCTTGTGTTCGACCGCGTCCTTCAGCCACTCGGCGACCGATCCCGCCTTGATGTTGTCGTTCGTCCAATATTGATACTTGCCGAGCGCAGGCGGGTTGACCACGCCGGCGATGTGGCCCGACCCGGACAGCACATACTTCACGGGCCCGCCGAAGAACTGTGAACCATACAGCACGGATTCCGCCGGCGCGATGTGATCCTCGCGGGTGGCGAGGTTGTAGACCGGCACCTTCACCTTCGAGAGATCGAGCAGCGTATTATCCAGCACCATCGTGCCGCTCGAGAGCTTGTTCTCGAGGTAGCAGTTGCGCAGGTAATAGGAATGATTGGCCGCCGGCATGCGGGTGGCGTCGGAATTCCAATGCAGCAGATCGAAAGCCGCCGGCGTCTGGCCCTTCAGGTAGTTGTTGACGACATAAGACCAGATCAGATCGTTCGACCGCAGCATGTTGAAAGCCATGGCCATCTTGCTGCCCTGAAGCACACCCTCGCTCTCCATTTGACGCTCCAGCGCGGAAATCTGGTCTTCGTCGACGAACACCAGCAGATCGCCGGCATGGGTGAAATCCACCTGGGCGGCAAGGAAGGTTGCGGACGCGACCCGCACGCGGCGCTTCTCGGCGAGCCAGGCCAGGGTGGCGGCGAGCAGGGTGCCGCCGACGCAATAGCCGAGGGTGTGGACTTTCATCTCGCCGGTCGCCTGCTCGATGACGTCCATCGCCGCCAGCGGGCCTTCCTTCATGTAGTCCTCGAAACCTTTCGTCCCGAGCTCCTTGTCCGGATTGACCCACGAGATCACGAAGACGGTGATGCCCTGGTCGACGCACCACTTGATGAAGGACTTCTCCGGGCGGAGATCGAGAATGTAGAACTTGTTGATCCACGGCGGCACGATCAGGAGCGGCGTGCGCAGCACGTTCGGCGTGGTCGGCTGATACTGGATCAGCTGCATGATGTCGTTCTGATAGATCACCTTGCCCGGCGTCACCGCCATATTGACGCCGACCTCGAGATTGGTCGGGTCTGATTGCCGGATCCGCAGCTGGCCATGGCCGGCTTCGATATCCTCGGCGAGCATCTGCATGCCGCGCGCCAGGTTGTCCGCGTTGGACGCGAAGGTCTGGCGCAGCACTTCAGGATTGGTCAGCACGAAATTCGAGGGCGCGATCGCGTTGGTGATCTGCTGGACGTAGAACTCGGCCTTCTTGCGGGTGTGCGGATCAAGGTTTTCGGCATTGCGCACCAGATCGAACGCCCACTGCGTCGTCAGGAGATAGGCCTGCATCACGAATTCGAAGAACGGGTTGCTCTTCCACTCCGGATCGGCAAATCGCTTGTCGCGGGGCGGCGGCTGCACCGCGGGCTCGACATTGTCGCCGGCCATGCGGCGCATCGCCGTCCCCCAGAGATCGAGATAGGCCTTGCCGAGCTTCATCTGCACGTCGGCGGCGCGCGTCTGATCGGAGAGCCAGTACTGGGCGACGATGCTGAACGTCTTGATGACTTCGGCGATCTCGCTCGGCGGACGATCATTCGGATCGAGCGCCTGCCGCGGCTTGAGATAGGCGGTCAGCGCGCGGCCGCCGTTTTCCATCGCGCGCGCCAGGTTGAGCGAGAAGGCTTCGGGATCGAATGTCTTGGCAGTCTGGGTTTCGACAGGAAGATCGCTCATGACAGACACTTCGTTGGCTTGCCGCACGCAGTCGTATAAAATTCAGTTGGGACCGATGATGACACAGATCAATTCACTTGGGTGATTTCGATATACTGCGATGCAAGATGGAATCTTGGTTCGGTCATATTGCAGCCTTAAGGTTTTACCTTCCTGAGGCTTCATTTCTGAATTGAACATTGATGGCATGTTTGTCGTCGCGCGTGGTGAGTTGTGACAGCCGACTGCAAGGATTTTGATGCGTAAGATTAAGCATGGGTTCGTTGTTGCAGGTCGTGGTCATCGGCGGCGGCTGGCCGCGGGTTTGATGCTACTGGCGGTCCCGCTCGCCGGTTGCTCGGTCTCCGTTGCCGACCTTCCACTGGTCGGGGTGCCGGAAGGCGCGCCGGCGCGTCCGAAGGATCCCGGTACGTTCCCCGCGGTGCATGACCTGCCGGCGCCGCGCCAGCAGGCCGTGATGGACCGCGCCGAGCAGGAGCGTCTCCAAAGCGAACTGGCCGCGACGCGAGACAAACAGGAAGCGGCCGCTGCCGCCGGCGCGGCCGCGCCGGCCAAGCCCGCGGGCCGATAAGCGACATCGAAAAGGTTCGCGCATTAACTGGCGCTTCCAGGCGTCCGTGCTAAAAAGAACATGATTCAAGCCTCAATCTGTAGCGGCACGGGACCTGTCGGGGGCCGTGCCGATCGCCGTTGGAAACGGTGTAACTTATTAAGTATACTGCTGTTTTTCGCCTGACCTTTAAGTCGGGAAGGCGGGAATCAGTCGTGAGCTTTCCGTTCCGGAGACTGACCCATGGAAGAGTTCTACCGCATTCGCCGCCTGCCGCCTTACGTGTTCGAGCAAATCAATCGAGCCAAGGCCGCCGCGCGCAATGCCGGAGCCGACATCATCGACCTGGGAATGGGCAATCCGGACCTCGCCACCCCGCCGCACGTCATCGAGAAACTCAAGGAAACCCTGGGCAAGCCGCGGACCGACCGCTATTCGGCATCGCGCGGCATCACCGGGCTGCGCCGTGCCCAGGCCGGCTACTACGAACGCCGCTTCGGCGTGAAGCTCAATCCCGAGACGCAGATCGTCGCCACGCTCGGATCGAAGGAAGGGTTCGCCAATGTCGCCCAGGCCATCACCGCGCCGGGGGATGTGATAATTTGCCCCAACCCGAGCTATCCGATCCACGCCTTCGGCTTCCTGATGGCCGGCGGCGTCATCCGCTCGGTGCCATCAGCGCCGACGCCGGAATTCTTCGCGGCGTGCGAGCGCGCGATCATTCACTCGATCCCGAAGCCGCTCGCGCTGGTGGTTTGCTATCCGTCAAACCCGACCGCCTGCGTCGCCAGCCTCGACTTCTACAAGGACCTCGTCGCCTTCGCGAAGAAGCACGAGATCTTCATTCTCTCGGACCTCGCCTATTCGGAAGTCTATTTCGACGATAACCCGCCGCCATCGGTGTTGCAGGTGCCGGGCGCGATCGATGTCACCGTCGAGTTCACCTCGATGTCGAAGACCTTCTCGATGGCCGGATGGCGCATGGGCTTCGCGGTCGGCAACGAGCGCATCATCGCGGCCTTGGCGCGGGTGAAGTCGTATCTCGACTACGGCGCGTTCACGCCGATCCAGGTGGCGGCAACCGCCGCGCTGAACGGCCCCGACGACTGCATCCGCGAAATGCGCGAGACCTATCGCAAGCGCCGCGACATCCTGGTGGAGTCGTTCGGTCGCGCCGGTTGGGATGTTCCCCCGCCGAGCGCCTCGATGTTCGCATGGGCGCCGGTGCCCGAAGCATTCCGTGAACTTGGCAGCATGCAATTCGCCACCTTGCTGGTGGAGAAGTCGGGTGTCGTGGTGTCGCCGGGGGTCGGCTTCGGCGAGCATGGCGAGGGCTATGTCCGCATCGCCATGGTGGAAAACGAGCAGCGCATCCGTCAGGCCGCCCGCAATGTCCGCCGCTTCCTTGAAAGTGGCATCGAAACGTTGCACAACGTGGTTCCTCTCGCCAACCGGCGCTAGGAAATCGGGAGGTGACATTCGCTTCGCGAACTTCCTTTGAGCCAGCCAGCGAATGTCAAATCCGCTCCGCCAGGTCTTTCCGACAGGTTCTCGTCCATGGTCGCGCCACTCACAGTGGGAATTGCGGGTCTCGGCACTGTGGGTGCCGAGACCGTGCGTCTGATCGAAGCTCAAGCCCAGTCGCTGGCGTCGCGTTGCGGACGCGGCGTGCGCGTGGTTGCCGTCACAGCCAGGTCCAAGGCAAAAAGGCGCGGACTTGATCTAACCGGCATCCGGTGGGCGCAGGACCCGCTGAAGCTTGCCGGCGATCCCGCCATCGAATGCTTCGTGGAACTGATGGGCGGCGAGGGGGATCCGGCGCTGTCCGCCATCGAAGCCGCGCTGAAGTCGGGCAAGTCGGTGGTCACGGCCAACAAGGCGCTGATTGCCAAGCATGGATTGCGGCTGGCGAAGCTCGCGGAACAGCACGGCGGCGCGCTGAATTTCGAAGCGGCGGTCGGCGCCGCCATTCCGGTGATCAAGACCTTGCGCGAGGGGCTCGCCGGCACCGAGATCAATCGCGTCTACGGCATCCTGAACGGGACCTGCAATTACATCCTGACGCGGATGGAACAGGAGGGGCTGTCGTTCGCCGAATGCCTCAAGGATGCGCAGCGCCTTGGCTACGCGGAGGCCAATCCGTCGTTCGATGTCGACGGCCATGACACTGCGCAGAAGCTGGCGATCCTGGCGAGCCTCGCATTCGGCACGCAGGTGGCGCAGCGATCGGTTTATGTCGAAGGCATCTCCTCGATCGCGCCCGAGGATCTGCGGGCCGCGGAGGAACTCGGCTATCGGGTGAAGCTGCTGGGCGTTGCGGTCCGCACCAAGACGGGTATCGAGCAGCGCGTCCATCCGACGATGGTTCCGAAATCGTCGTCGATCGCGCAGGTGATGGGCGTCACCAATGCGGTGACCATCGACGGCGTCGGCATTTCGCCAATCACCCTGGTTGGTCCCGGCGCTGGCGGCGCGGCCACGGCCTCGGCCGTGGTTGCAGATATCGCCGACGTCGCCCGCGGTATTTGCGCCAAGCCGTTCGGACGGCCAGTCGCGAAATTGCGCCCGACCGAAAAGGCGCCAATGCAGCGCCACGAGGGCGGCTATTATATCCGCCTGATGGCCCGCGATCTCACCGGCACCGCCGCGACCATCGCGACGCGGCTGGCCGAGCGTGGCATCTCGATCGAATCCATTGTGCAGCGCCATCCGGAGCGGAACAGCGAGCAGAAGATATCCACCAGGACGTCTTCACCGGTCCCGGTAATTCTGATTACGTACGCGACGACCGAGGATGCCGTGCGGGGTGCGCTGCAGGCCGTCCAGCGCGACAAGGTCATCAGCGGCCGTCCGCAGGTGATCAGGATCGAGAAGAACTAACGCATCGTTCCGTGGCCGGCTGAGAAGCACCCCGGAACAGATCGTCCGTCCATTTCCATGCGGGCCGCGGGCTCGTCGTGACCGTCTAAGGAGTATTTGCAATGTCGACACACATTTCCGTTCCGCCGCAGCAGTTGCTGGAGCGCATTCTGACGCTCGAGATCGTGCGCGTGACCGAACGGGCTGCGGTGTCGGCGGCGCGGCTGCGCGGCCACGGCAACGAGAAGCAGGCGGATCAGGCGGCCGTGGATGCGATGCGCCGCGAGCTGAACAAGATGCCGATCACCGGCACCATCGTCATCGGCGAGGGCGAGCGCGACGAAGCGCCGATGCTCTATATCGGCGAGAAGGTCGGCATCAATGCGGGCCCCGAAGTCGATATCGCCGTCGATCCGCTGGAAGGCACCACGCTTTGTGCCAAGAACATGCCCGGCGCGATCGCTACCATGGCGATGGCCGACGGCGGCACGCTGCTGCATGCGCCGGACGTGTACATGGAGAAGATCGCGATCGGTCCGGGCTACGACAAGAATGTGATCGATCTCGATGCCCCGGCCGATGAAAACATTCGCCGCCTCGCCAAGGCCAAGGGCGTGCCGCCCTCTGCGATCACCGCGCTGGTGCTGGAGCGCCCGCGCCACTCCGACATCATCGCCGCGATCCGCTCGACCGGCGCGGCCGTGCGCCTGATCACCGATGGCGACGTCGCCGGCGTCATTCACACCGCCGACAGCGAGAATACCGGTGTCGACATCTACATGGGCACCGGCGGCGCGCCGGAGGGCGTGCTGGCGGCGGCCGCGCTGCGTTGTATCGGCGGCCAGATGCAGTGCCGTCTCATCCTCGATACCGAGGAGAAGCGCGAGCGGGCCAAGAAGATGGGCGTCAACGATCCCAAGATGATCTACGGCATCGAGGACATGGTGAAGGGCGACTGCCTGTTCGCCGCGACCGGTGTCACCGACGGCTCGCTGCTCTCGGGCGTCAAGTTCCGCAAGGATGGCCTGATCGAGACCGAGACCGTGGTGATGCGTTCGGTCACCGGCACGGTGCGCATCATCAAGGGCGAACACAGGCAGATCGAGAAATTCCACCTCGACTGAGGGGCGTGATGAAAAAGGACGTTGTGGTCAAGCCGGTCGGCGCCGATGAGCGCGCGGCGTGGGAGCCGCTCTGGAATGGCTATCTGGCGTTCTATAAAACCAGCGTGCCGCCGGCCACCAGCGACGTCACGTGGAGCCGTTTTCATGATCCGGCGGAGCCGATGCATCTGCTCGGCGCCTATGTTGACGGCAAGCTGACCGGCATCGTCCATTTCATCTTTCATCGCTCGACCTGGGCGCCGAGTGATTACTGCTATCTGCAGGATCTCTTTGTGGACGATAGCGCGCGCGGACTCGGGCTCGGCCGCGCCTTGATCGAGGCGGTCTATGCCGAAGCGAAGGCGGCAGGCGCCAACCGGGTCTATTGGCTGACACATGAGACCAACACGCAGGCCCGTATCCTCTACGACAAAGTCGCCGAGCATCTGGGCTTCATCCAATATCGCAAGATGCTCTGACGCACCGGGAATGGTGCAGACGCCGGGGGAATGAGGGGCTATGACCGTTTCCACGAAGCTGTCGAACGTGAAAGCCATGGTGTTTGATGTCTTCGGCACCGTGGTCGACTGGCGCGGCAGTTTGATCGGCGACTTCACCCGCTGGGGCGACGCGCGCGGCATCAAGGCCGACTGGACCGGGCTGGTCGATGCGTGGCGCGGCGCCTATGTGCCGTCGATGGATGAGGTGCGCAAACATCCTGAGCGCGGTTATCTGCCGCTCGATCGCCTGCATCGCCAATCGCTGGAGACGCTGGTTGCGCGGTTCGGCATCAGCGGGCTGAACGAGGATGACCTGACTTACATGACGCTGGGCTGGCATCGATTGCAGCCATGGCCTGACAGCATCAGCGGCCTGACCCGGCTGAAGCGCAAGTTCACCATCGGCACGCTGTCGAACGGCAACGTCGCGCTGCTCAACAACATGGCGAAGAATGCCGGGCTGCCCTGGGACCTGATCCTGTCCGCCGAATTGTTCGAACACTACAAGCCGGACCCGGAAACCTATCTCGGCGCGGCGCGGTTGCTCGGCTTGCAGCCGGGACAGGTGATGATGGTCGCCGCCCACAATAACGATCTCGCGGCGGCGCAGAAGCATGGATTGAAAACCGCCTTCGTGCCGCGCGTCACCGAATACGGTCCGTTGCAGAGCAAGGACTTCGAGGCGAACGGCAACTGGGATGTCGTGGCCGCCGACTTCGACGATCTCGCCGCGCGGATGGGCTGCTGATGGGCTACGGCCCGGATTGCGCCACGCGCGATCGCGCTTATCTGATGCCGCCATCATGACGCCGCCCACCATCATCCCGCAGGAAACACCGTCGGCCTTTCTGGGCGTATCGCGATCCGCGACCGGCCGCCTGTGGCGCGATCGCCTCGATGCGCGTGGCGCCGCGCAGGCGCTGGCCATCGCGCAGCGCCACCAACTGCCGGAAATGCTCGCGCGTGTTCTCGCCGGGCGCGGCGTCGATCTCGATGCGGTGACGGATTTTCTCGATCCGACGATCCGCAAATTGATGCCCGACCCGTTCACCGTGACGCAGATGGAAGCGGCCACCAGACGGATCGCCGATGCCGTCGCGCGTGGCGAGAGGGTCGCCATTTTCGGCGATTACGATGTCGACGGCGCGACATCATCGGCGCTGCTGGCATGGCATCTGCGGCATTGCGGGCTCGATCCGCTGATCCATATTCCGGATCGGATTTTCGAAGGTTACGGGCCCAATGTCGAGGCCGTGAAAGTGCTCGCCGGCAAAGGCACGACGCTGCTGATCACGGTCGATTGCGGCACCACCAGCGTCGAGGCGCTGGCCGAAGCGAAGCGGCTCGGCATGTCGGTGGTGGTGATCGACCATCATCAATGCGGCGACGATCTGCCGGCGGTCGATGCGCTGGTGAATCCGAACCGGCCGGATGACTTGTCCGGCCTTGGTCATCTCGCCGCGGTCGGGCTGGTGTTCGTCACGCTGGTGGCGCTCAACCGCGAACTGCGTGGGCGCGGATTCTGGAACGATCAGCGGCCCGAGCCCGATCTGCTCGGTATGCTGCATCACGTCGCGCTCGGCACGGTGGCCGATGTCGCCGCGCTTACCGGCCTCAACCGTGCCTTCGTGGCGAAGGGGTTGATCGCGCTGCGCCGGCGCGATCATGTCGGCCATACTGCCTTGATGGATATCGCGCGGCTGAACGGCCCGCCGGAGGCGTGGCATCTCGGCTTCATGCTGGGGCCGCGCATCAATGCCGGCGGCCGTATCGGCCGGGCGGATCTCGGCGTGCGGCTGCTGCTCGAAGGCGATGTGTCGGAAGCCGCGCGCATCGCTGCCGAACTGGATCGCCTCAACAGCGAGCGCCGCGTGATCGAGCAGGCGGCGGAGGCGCAGGCCGAAGCCGAAGCGCTCGCTGCGCTTGGCCTTGAGGACAAGGGCGCGGTAATCGTGACCGCCGCCGAGGGGTGGCACCCGGGCGTGGTTGGCCTCGTGGCATCGCGGCTGAAGGAGAAATTCGGGCGGCCGGCCTTCGCGATCGCGATCGAGCCCGGCGGTATCGGTACCGGGTCGGGGCGCTCGATTTCCGGCGTCGATCTCGGCAAGGCGGTGCGGCAGGCGGTGAGCGACGGCTTGCTGATGAAGGGTGGCGGCCACGCCATGGCGGCCGGCATCACCCTGCGCAAGGAGCAGCTCGCCGAATTCCGCGCCTATATCGAAGCTGTGCTGGCCGATGACGTGGCGCGATCGCGCAACATTCATGAGCTGCTCGTCGACGGCGCCGTCAGCGCGCGCGCCGTGACCCCGGAGCTGGCGACGACCCTCAATCGCGCCGGCCCTTATGGCGCCGGAAATCCCGAGCCGGTGATCGCGCTGCCGTCGCACCATCTCGTCTATGCCGACGAAGTCGGGCAGGCGCATTTACGCGTGCGCTTGAAATCGGGAGAGGGCGCCATCGTCAACGGCATCGCGTTCCGGGCCATCGGCCAGAAGCTCGGCAATGCACTGAAGGACAATCGCGGCCAGCTCCTGCATGTCGCGGGCTCGCTCAGCGTCGATCGCTGGCAGGGCGCCGAGCGCGTGCAATTGCGAGTGATCGATGTCGCGGTGCCGGACGCGGGACCGGCGAGGATTCGGTAAGGTCTAAGCGCACGTTGTGTTGCGCGAACTCACAGCACGTCGTCCCCGCGCAGGCGGGGACCCATAACCCCCCTGGCTTGATGAGTATGGCAAGCACGAACAACGGATGTTTTCCGTATTACGTCTGCTGCGCGTATAGGTCCCCGCCTGCGCGGGCACGACGCTGTTGTGTGAGGCTCGTTTGTTCGTCATTGCTTCGTCACTCGCAATGACGACGAATCCGCGCTAGCCGCCACGCAGCCGTGCCAGCACCTTCAGCCCTGCATAGCCGTCAGCGGGCAGGCCGACCTTCTGCTGAAAATCCTTTACGGCTTTCATGGTGTCGTTGCCGACACGGCCGTCGGTGCCGCCGGTGTCGAAACCGGCGCGGGTGAGGCGGGTCTGCACTTCCTGAACTTCCGCCAGCGTCAGGGCGCGCTCGGAGCCGGGGAAGGGCTGAATGAACGGCCCGCCGCCAAGGATGCGGTCGCCGAGATGGCAGATCGCCAGTGCGTAATTCATCGAGGGATTGTAGCTGCGCACCGAATAAAAATTCGGGCCGAGCAGGAATGACGGGCCGCCCTGCACCGGCGTCCACAGTTTGGCGGAGGCGTTCGGCTGGGGAAACGGCTGACCGTCCGCGCGGGTGACGCCGGCATTGGCCCATGCGGCATAGCTGCGGCTCGCCTGTGACGACGAAGCGCCGGATGCGCGCACCTCGTAACCCCAATGTTCATTGCGGTGATACTTGCCGCGGTTGACGAGATAGCGTGCAGTCGATCCCAAGGCGTCATCGGGCTTGCCGAACGGCGAGACGCGGCCATCGCCGTTGTAGTCGAAGCCGACATTGAGCCAGACCTCGGGCATCCATTGGGTGTGACCCATCGCGCCGGCCCAGGAGCCGCGCATCTCTTGCGGCGTGCTCCAGCCGCGCTGCACGATCTTCAGCGCGTTGATCAGTTCGGTTTCCCAATAGGCGCGCCGTCGCGGCTCATTCCACGCCAGCGCCGCGAGCGCGGGAAACACCGGCCGCATATGGTTCTGCTGTACCAGCGGATCGCCATAGGCGGACTCGACGCCCCACAACGCCAAGAGTGTGCCGCGCTCAACGCCGAAATCCTTTTCGATGCGCGCGAACAACGCCTGGTTCTTCCGCAGCGCCTCCTTGCCGGCAATGATGCGCCAGTCGGAAACGCGCCGGTTGATGTA
>DATMSE010000142.1:0-6993 GCA_035565575.1 Xanthobacteraceae bacterium | reverse complement strand
CGCGCCGCTCCTCGTGCACCAGCTGCATGCCCTTCTGGGCGATGGTATGGCTGGGCTTGCCTGCAATCTCCTCGCCGTCGAACACCACCGAGCCGGAATGCGGCTTCACCACCCCCATCAGGCTTTTCAGCGTCGTGCTCTTGCCGGCGCCGTTGCGGCCGAGCAGCGCCACCACTTCGTTCTGTTCGACTCTCAGACCGACATCGAACAGGATGTGCGAATCGCCGTAGTAGGAGTTCAGTCCGTTGACTTCGAGCAAACTCATTGTTCGAGCACTCCACCGAGATAGGCTTCCTGCACGGCCGGATTGCTTTTGATCTGTTCCGGAGTGCCTTCGACCAGGACGCGGCCTTCCTGCAGCACGGTGACCTTCTCAACCAGTTCGAACAGCGAGTCCATGTCATGATCGATGATGATCATGGTGCGGCCCTGACTGATCGAGCGGAGCAGCTTGACGGTTTCGACGCGTTCGCGGGGGCTCATGCCGGCGAGCGGTTCGTCGAGCAGGAGCAGACTCGGCGAATTCGCCAGCGCGAGGCCGATCTCCAGCCGGCGCTTCTCGCCATAGGCGAGTTCAGCCACCGGCGTTTCGGCGCGCGCAGTGAGATTCACCATTGCCAGTGTCTGGTCGACCTGCTTCGTCAGCCCCGGCACCTTGTCGATCCGGCGGAACAAATCGAGCTTGAACTTGCCCCGGAGCGCGGCGAGCACCGCGATGGTGACGTTCTCGCGCACTGTGAGGCGGGTGAAGAGCTGGTTGACCTGATAGCTCTTGGTCAGACCGAGCTGGCAGACGTCGGTGACGCTCTGTCCGGTGATGTCGTTGCCTTCGAAGACGATCTTGCCGGATGTCGGCGGCACTTCGCAGGTCAGCATCTTGAAGAACGTCGACTTGCCGGCGCCGTTGGGCCCGATGATGCCGCGAAGCTCGCCGTGATTGACCGTGAAGTTGATGTCGCTGTTGGCGGTGAGGCCGCCATAGCGTTTGGTCAATCCGGTGGCCTGCAGGATCGGGCCCTGATAGCCGTCGGTTTCCCGCGTGCGGACCGCGAGCTGCGCGACGTCGGCGGCGACCGGAGCGGGGACGTCGCCGGCGGCTTCCGCAGCTTCTGCCGCTTCCGCAGCGGCGCGCTGGGCGGCTCTCTTCCCCGTCACCAGACTGTAGAGATCGACGATGCCGCCGATGATGCCGCGCCGCAGGAAGCAGACCAGCAGCACGAAAATCAGGCCGAGCACCAGCTTCCACGCGGCGCCGAGACCGAGCGCCGCCTGCAGGAAGTCCTGCAGAAACAGCCAGATGGTCGCGCCGAGCAGCGGTCCGAACAGCGTCCCGGTGCCGCCGATCGCGGACATCATGACCAACTCGGCCGAGGTGTGGAACATGAAGGCATCCGGCGGCATGAACGCCTGCATCACGCCGAGCAGGCCGCCGGCAAATCCTGCATAGGCGGCGGCGATCACGAAGGCGGTCAGCTTGTAGCCGTGAATGTTGTGGCCGACCGCGGAGGCGCGTAGCGGATTGTCGCGGATCGCGCGCAGCGCCGCGCCTACCGGCGAGCGGATGATGCGCAGCGCAATGACGATGCCGACGAAATACCAGAAGGCGAGGAAGATGTAGAGCGACCAGCCGCTGGAGAAGGCGATCTTAGTGAAACCGAGATCAAAGGACGGGCTCGGCACGCCGGGCAGACCGTTCTCGCCACCGGTCCAGTCCGCGAGCGGGTTGAACTCGACGAAGTAGAACACCTCGCCGATCGCGACGGTGATCATGGCGAAATAAATGCCGGTGCGGCGAAGCGCGATCAGGCCGACCAGATAGCCGACCGCGGCGGCCGCGATCATGCCGAGAAACAGGGCGGTGACCACATGCGGAAAGCCGGCCTGGGTCAGCAGGTAGGCGGCGAAGAAGCCGCCGGTGCCATACAGCGCGGCTTGCCCGAACGACAAAAGGCCGGTGAAGCCGAACAGGATGTCGAACCCGATTCCGAACAGGCCCCACACCAGGATGCGGTTCACCGTATTCGGCGCAAAGCCGAGATGCGGAAGAATGAAGGGTGCGAGGATCAGGCCGACGGCCGTCAGCGTCTCGACTAAAAAACGACGTTGATTGATCATGATGAAACCGTTCTATCCGCGACTCTGTGAGCCCATCAGCCCATGCGGCCGCAGCACCAGCACCAGCGTCATCGCCGCGAACAGCATGACGTAGGCATAGCCGGGGTTGATCATTGACGTGATGCTGATGATTTCGCCTGCGATCAGGCCACCGATGATCGCGCCCGGAAACGAACCGACGCCACCGATCACCACCACCACGAAGGTCTGCACCAGAATGGCATCGCCCATATCGGGCGTCAGCGACACCACCGGCGCATTGACGATACCTGCAAAGCCTGCGGCCATCGCGCCGATGCCGAACACCACCATGAAGACGCGGTAGACGTTGATGCCGAGCGAGGCGACCATCACCGAGTCCTCGATGCCGGCGCGGACGATCATGCCGATCCGGGTCTTGTACAGAACCAGGAAGAGGGCGAGCAGAGCCGCGGCAATGATCCCGACAAGCGCGAGGCGGTAGGTCGGATAGAACATGAAGCCGAGCGAGGTGATGCCGGCCAATGCTTTCGGTGCCGGCACCGTCAGCGACAGGCTGCCGAAGGCGAGGCGCACCAGTTCGACCATGACCATGCCGATGCCGAAGGTCACCAGCAACTGATCTTCGTCGGGGCGGCCGTAGAAGTGGCGAATGATCACCAGTTCCACCACGAGGCCGACCACCATCACGAACAGCGAGCCGAAGATGATCGCGAGAATGAAGGAGTCGGTATACGTATACGCGACGTATCCGGCATAGCCGCCGAGCATGAACATCGCGCCGTGCGCGAGGTTGAGGACGCCGAGTGTCCCATAAATGATCGTCAGGCCGGATGAGATCAGCGCCAGCAGAGCGCCGAGCACCAGCCCGTTGAACATTTGCGATATGAAATTGCCCCAGTTAATCACCGTCGACCTCGCGCACGGAGTGAAGGAGTAGCGCGTCCCCGGCGAAAAGACCCTCGGGTCTCGCCCGAGGGTGGAATCCGCACGCCGTGACAAACGCGAATCAGTTCTGAAATTCGAACGCACGATCCGCCGAACGGATCGTGCGTCTGTCGAGGGTCAGGTGTAGTCGCCGAGATTGCAGCCGAACGCATCCGGTTTCTGCATCAGGCCTTCGCCCGGGACGATTTCGACGACTTCGTAGAAATCTTCCTTGTTCTTCATGTCGGCAGGCTTCTTGCCCTTGACGATGATGACCGGGCGAACGCACTGGTGATCCTGCGGGCGGTAGTAGACCTCGCCGAGCAGCGACGGGATCTTCTCGCCCTTCTCCCAGGTCTTGATGATGTCCGGCGGATAGAAGCTGCCGGTCTCCTCCACCATGCGGGCCCAGTGCAGGAAGCTGACATAGCCGTTCTCGGCGCCCCATTCCGGCTGGTAGCCGTACTTCTTGTTGAAGGCCTCGTTGAACATCTTGGCCAGCGGATACTTGTCTTCCACGGTCCACCAGTAGTCGGTGGCGCAGTACACGTCGGCCAACAGGCCGCCGCCGACTTCGCGCGCCAGGAACGGGATCTGGTAGGGCACCGCCAGCTTCATCTTGTCGAAGATGCCGAACTGCTTGGCCTGCTGGATCGACAGCACGGCGTCATGGCCCCAGTTGACGTTGATCAGGACGTCAGCGCCGGAGTTGGCGACGTTGAGGAGATAGGACGAATAGTCCGGCGCGCCGAGCGGCGAGACCTGGTTGGTCACCGTGGTCCAGCCGGCAGTGGCGAGATAGTCCTGCATCGACTTGGTGACGGTGTGGCCGTAGGTGTAGTCCGGCGTCAGGTAGGCGGCCTTCTTGTTCTTGCCGAAGGCCTTCACCAGCACCGGGCCGATCGCGGCGGCGGCGGTCTGTCCGAAGAAGTTCTGACGGAAGCCGTAACGCACGCAGTCCTTGCCGGTGGTGTCGTTGGAGCCGGAAATGCCGGCGACGTAGAGCACCTTCTCGCGCTGCGCCAGCTTGTTGAGCGCGACCGCGACGGCCGACGAAGTCGAGCCGGTCATCAGCACGATCTTGTTCTCGGTGATGAAGCGCTGTTCCGCCTGCACGGCCTGGTTCGGCTTGGCCGCGCTGTCCGCGACCAGCAGTTTGACTTCCTTGCCGAGCACGCCCTTCGAAGTCTTGGGCGAGAGCTTCTTAGCCAGTTCATGTCCCTGATTGAGATGCTCGACGGCCAGCTCCATGCCCTTGAGTTCGTCTTCGCCCTGCACGGCGTAGGAGCCGGTGCGCGGCACCGCGGCGCCGATATAGATGGTGTTGCCCGACGAGCCGGCGGGGTAGGTCCCGATCGGCGGATGATCGGCCGCATAAACCGGCATCGAGAAACCGGGGATCAGCACACCACCGGCGAGGCCGGCGCCCGCTTGCAGCAGCGTGCGGCGCGACATCGCCGTCTTGAATTCCTGATCGCCTGTTAAGCGCTTTACCATGGGTTTCCTCCGAAAATATCTTTGTTGACGTCTGCCGATTGCAGTCAGCTCGAAATCAGAACGTCAGAAATCATGGATTGGCGTTGCCACCTTGATTTCCGTGGTCCTTGGCTCCTTGGAGCCGTTCCGTGGGCTTTCTGTCAATTTCACTTTGGTCGAAATCGAAGCGCGCGGATATTAGAACAATGACTAATAAGACAGACGGATCAGGAATTTAATTCTCGCGCGATGGAGCGGATGCTCAACTTCGGAAACGGTCGTGCGCCGCGAAGATGGATTCACGTTTTGACGGAAACATCTAATCCGTCACGAGCCCCGCCATGACGAGTTGTTGGTTGCTGCGTCTGAACGAAACTGCTCTGGCGTGACACCAGGCGCGTTACGCGCGCGAACGCACTCGCCGCAGCATTTGCTCGACGTGGGCGATCGGCGTTTCCGGCGTGATGCCGTGGCCGAGATTGAAGATCAGTCGGCCATCGGCGTAGTTCGCCAGCACGTCGTCGACGGCCTGATCGAGCGTGTCACCGCCGGCGATCAGCGCGAGGGGATCGAGATTGCCTTGCACCGCAACACGATTCTGCACGTGATCACGGATCAGTTTCGGCTCGGCGGTCCAGTCGATGCTGACGGCGTCGACGCCGGTGCGTGCGACATAGGACGGCAGTTGCGCCCCCGCGCCGCGCGGAAAGCCGATGATCTTGGCGTCGGGCACTGCGCGACGCACGCCCTCGATAATGCGGCGCGTCGGCTCGATCGACCAGCGCTGGAATTCGCGCGGCGGCAGCACGCCGGCCCAGGTGTCGAAGATCTGCAAGGCATTCGCGCCGGCGGCGAGCTGCTTGACGAGATAGCTGATGGAGGCGTCGACCAGCACGTCGATGACGCGCGCGAAGGCTTCGGGATGACGATAGGCCAGCAGCCGCGCCGGCGCCTGATCCGGCGTGCCGCGTCCAGCGACCATGTAGGTCGCGACCGTCCATGGTGCGCCGCAAAAGCCAATCAACGCGACCGATGGATCGAGTTCACGCCGCACCCGGCGCAGCGCCTCGTAGACCGGCGCGAGTTTCGTATCGTCGGCCTGCGGCGCAAGCCGCGCGATCAGTTCCGGCGTGTCGAGCGGATCGAGCCGCGGCCCTTCGCCGGCCTCGAACCGAACCGAGCGGCCGAGCGCATGCGGGATCACCAGGATGTCGGAGAAGATGATCGCGGCATCGAACTTGAAGCGGCGGATCGGTTGCAGCGTCACCTCGGCGGCGTAGTCCGGCGTGAAGCAGAGATCGAGGAAGCTGCCGGCCTTGGCGCGCAGCTCGCGATATTCCGGCAGATAACGGCCCGCCTGCCGCATCATCCAGATCGGCGGCACGCTTTGGCGTTGGCCGCGCAGCACCTCCATGAAAGGTTGCGTCACGGGTGTTGCGATCGAAGACGAGTTTGCCAAAGCGGCGATCCTTGCGGCTCAGAAATGAAGTATCGGCGGTTACGCTAGCCCGCGTCGGTGGCGAGGCCGACCGCCCATAGCGCCAAGGCATAGACCACGGCAACCTCATCGAGGCGATCGAAGCGGCCCGAGGCGCCGCCGTGGCCCGCGCCCATGTTGGTGCGCAACAGCACCGGCCCGCCGCCGCGCATGGTGGCGCGCAGCCGCGCGACCCATTTCGCCGGTTCCCAATAGGTGACGCGCGGGTCGGTGAGGCCGCCCATCGCGAGGATTGCCGGATAGTCCTTCGCCACGACATTCTCGTAAGGCGAGTAGGAGAGGATCGAGCGGAACGCCGCTTCGTCGGTGACGGGGTTGCCCCACTCCGGCCATTCCGGCGGCGTCAGCGGCAGCGTGTCGTCGCGCATGGTGTTGAGCACGTCGACGAACGGCACTTCCGCGACGATGCCGGCGAACAGATCGCCGGCGCGGTTGGCGACCGCGCCCATCAGCATGCCGCCGGCGCTGCCGCCGTGGCCGACGATGCGTTTTGCTGATGTATATTTCGCGGCGATCAGCGCGCGCGCGCTTGCGGCGAAATCGTCGAAGGTGTTCGGCTTCTTCTCGCGCTTGCCGTCGAGATACCAGCCCCAGCCCTTGTCGGAGCCGCCGCGAACATGCGCGATGGCATAGACGAAGCCGCGATCAACCAGCGACAGCCGGTTGGTGGAGAACGACGCCGGGATGGCATGGCCGTAAGAGCCATAGCCGTACAGCAGCAGCGGCGCGGAGCCGTCGAGCTTGGTGTCCTTCCGATGCAGCAGCGATACCGGCACCTGCGCGCCGTCCCGCGCCGTCGCCATGATGCGCGTGGTGACGTAATCGGCCGGGTTGTGCCCCGAGGGAACGTCCTGCCGCTTGCGCAGCACGCGGGTGCGGCTGACCATGTCGTAGTCGTAGACTTCCGACGGCGTCGTCATCGACGAATAGGAGAACCGCAGGTTGGTGGTGTCGAATTCGTAGCCGCCATGGGTGTCGAGCGAATAGGCGGCCTCGTC
>DATMSE010000141.1:0-10134 GCA_035565575.1 Xanthobacteraceae bacterium | reverse complement strand
CAGGCTGAAGGCGGTGCCGACGGATGCCGTCGCGGGATTCTGTCTGGCGACCGCCACACTGGCCGCTCTTGTCCACCTCATGGTGGAAACAACGGTGTGGCCGGAGAGTTTGCTGCAATGGCTCGCCATCGCGCTGCTCGGGCTGGGGCCGGTCGGGGCGGCCTTCTATGCGTGGGACATCGGCATGAAGCAGGGCGACATTCGCGTGCGGGGGGCGGCCTCCTATGCCACGCCGCTGTTATCGACCGGGTTTCTGATCGCCGCAGGCTTCGCCCAGGCGACCGCGACGATCGCGCTGGCGGCGCTTTTGATCGCAGGCGGCGGCCTGCTGGCGGCGAAGGATCTGTTTCGCAGGCGTCTCTCGCGGTGCAGAGACCAATGCGCTGGGGCCAGTTCGAACTGAGCGAATACGAAACCCAGCGCGATCATGGCCGGCGCCGCGCGGCCCTGCGCGTCGCAGCGCGGATCGCGAAACGTTTCGCGGAAAGGTCCGCCTTCGGGATGCCGCGCGAGCCGCAGCCACGTGATCACCTCGGCGGCTGAGAGTTGCGGCAGGCACCCCGTCACGAATTGTTCTTGCGCTCGCGGAGCTCTCCGAAAACGTCCGCCGGACTTTTGCCTCCGAGACCGACCGCTGCGGCGACCTCCGGTGCGTCGGCGCGCAGGAAGACATTGGCCTTCTTTTCCTCGCCGAGCAGCACGGGAATCGTCGGCTTGTTGGCGGCGCGCAGCGCCTCGACTTCCTTGGCGCGGGCCTGCAGCGCCGGATTGCTCGGTTCGATGCTCAGCGCGAACTTGACGTTGGAGGCCGTGTATTCGTGGCCGCAATAAAGCCGCATGTCGTCGGGGAGCGCACGCAGCTTCAGCAGCGATTCCCACATCATCGGATAGGTGCCCTCAAAGACGCGGCCGCAGCCGATCGAGAACAGGGTATCCGCCGCGAACAGCGCGCGGTCGTCATCGAAGACGTAGCTGACATGGTCGAGGGTGTGGCCGGGCGTTTCGAGCACGCGCGCCCTCAGGGCGCCGATGGTCACGACGTCGCCCTCCTTGACGCGCTCGTCGGCATTGGCGATTGCCGCCGCCTTGTCGTGCGGAGCGACAACGCGGCAATCATATTTCTGTTTCAGTTCGGCGATGCCGCCGACGTGATCGGCATGATGATGCGTGACCAGGATATCGGTGAGATGCCAACCTTCGCGCTGCAGAGCCTTGATGACCGGTGTCGCTTCCGGCGCGTCGATCGCCGCGGTCGCGCCGCTCGCCGGATCGTGAATCAGATAACCGAAATTATCCGACAGGCAGGGGAACAGGCGTATCTCGGCGGCCATGACATCTCCGTGAGTTGAGCGGCGTCAGGTTAGCACAGGCCGTGCTGCGGTGAAACGTCCGCACAATGCCGCGCGGCATGGGATGCGCGGTGCGCAACGCTCATGCTAGAGTCGCTGCATGGCCATCGATGTGATCGATCTGCGCGATTTCTATTCCCGGCGCCTCGGTATCGTGGCGCGCCGTCTGATCAATCGCGGCATTCATCTGTGCTGGCCGGAGGCGCATGGCCAGCGTGTTCTCGGCCTCGGCTATCCGACGCCCTATCTCGGGTTGTTCCGCGAGGATGCCGAACGTTGCATCGCGATGATGCCCGCGGCGCAAGGCGTGCTGAAATGGCCGAGCGGCCGGCCGGTGC
This sequence comes from Xanthobacteraceae bacterium, assembly GCA_035565575.1. Lineage (GTDB taxonomy): Bacteria > Pseudomonadota > Alphaproteobacteria > Rhizobiales > Xanthobacteraceae > 62-47. The sequence goes on along the minus strand of DATMSE010000141.1, from coordinate 8,447 downwards.
TGGCATCGCTGGTCGATGAACTGTCATTGCCGTTGCCGGATGCCGCAGTGGATCGCGTGTTACTGGTCCATGCATTGGAGATGTCGGATGATCCGGAAGCGTTGTTGCGGGAGGTCTGGCGTGTGCTGGCGCCGTCCGGCCGCATGATGATGGTGGTGCCGAACCGGCGCGGCGTCTGGACGCGCACCGACATGACGCCGTTCGGCCACGGCCGCCCCTATTCGCGCAAGCAGATCACCGATCTTTTGCGGCAGACCTGGTTCACGCCGACAGCGTGGGGCGAAGCGCTGTTCATGCCGCCGGTGGGTCGCGGCTGGTTTCTGCGATCCGCGCTGGCCTGGGAGAGGATCGGAGCGGCATTGTCGCTACCGGTGGCCGGCGTCCATATTGTCGAGGCGACCAAGCAGGTCTACCGCGCCATTCCCGCGCATCGCGAACGGGCGCGGCTGATTCCGACGCTGGGGCCGGTATTGGTGCCGTCATCGTCCTCGATGCAGCGCTGAGCGCGTCACAACAAAAACGCTGCCGATCGGACATCGGCAGCGTTGGTTCTCGTTCTGCGTCTCGATCTGCACAGGTCCGACCTGCACCAGATCAAGCAGCCTGCGCGGCTCACTCGTTGCCGGGATTGAATTCTTCGCTCGGTGCGGCGGCGGCATTCGCATCCGGGCGAGGCCCATGCGCCCGGCGCCGGCGGCGCGGCGGAAAACGTTCGCCGCTCGGCTGGCTGTTGCCTTCGAAGCCATTCGCGGGCTGCGGCTGCGTGCCGGTGATAAAGGACGGCAGCCGGTCGACGTTGCTGTCGAGATTGGGCTGGGGCTGCGCGCGCTGTTCACGGTAAGACGGCTGCTCCGACGGCTGCTGCTCACGCGGCTGTTCGGCATCGCGCGGCTGAAAGCGTTGCTCGCGTGGCTGGCGCTCGCGCTGGGGGAAGGGCTGTTGCTGCACCGGGACGAAGCCGGGCTCGGCGCCGAAGGTGGAGTAGCCGTCGTTGTCGCCATCCTCGCTGTCACCGGCGGTATCGACATCGTTGCGCGGCTGCTGCTGCGGCTGGTTCTGGCGAAACTGTTCCTGAGCAGCGGCGATCAGGCGGAAGTAATGTTCGGCGTGCTGATAGTAATTCTCGGAGGCGACCGGATCGCCGGAGCCGCGGGCGTCGCGTGCCAGTTGCACGTATTTCTCGGCGATGTGAGAGGCGGTGCCGCGAATCTTGATATCCGGACCGTTGGATTCGAAAACCCGTGTCATCGGATTCTGGCCGCGCCGATTGTTGTTATTATTATTGTTGTTTCGGCCGCGCATCCGCTTGTTGTTCTGACCGTTTCTCATGTGTCGCCTTCTACCAGTCCTTCGTTTGCCGCCTTGATGGTCATCAGCTGTGGTCGCGTGCAACACGCTCCGCGTCACGTCGACCGGATGATTTCGGATCTATCGATGGTGCCTACATCGCGTTCAGCAAGACGCGTTCCCCAACCGCCAGCGGGCCCTGCGCCCGACCGGCTGGATCATGTCAAGCGGCCAGCTTTCGCAAGCCTGTTCGTCCCGGCTAGACCGTTTTTCTCGTATGAGTTCGTCTCGTATGAGCTAAGCGTAATAATATCGCGCTTTCGTTGGCTTTGCGGTCGACCGGCAGCGCAGCTTCTCTCAGCCATCGCGCTCAACAAGACCTGCCTTTGGAACCTTTCGTCAGGGCGGCTCTCTCGTGAGAGCTCCGACCTCGATCCCAAAGGATCGAGAGGGCCAGTGACCCCAAACCAGTGTTACGGCCGGAACGTAGTCGTTCCCCACCGATATTCCAAGAGGTTTTTTGCGTTCCAATCAGTCTTTATCGAGGCATCCGGCGAAATATGACCGCGCGCGGCACGCCCGCCAGATCGGTCCTCGCAGGCCCATCGGCCGCAAGTCCGGCAGCCGCGCCCAGCCTGATAACGTCGTCGCTCTGGTGCTGCCCGATCTCGAGAATCAATGTGCCGGCGGGTTCCAGCAAGTCTATCACCTGGCGAACAATGGTTCTGTACGCCTCGAGCCCGTCGCCGCCGCCGTCGAGCGCCCGGTGCGGATCATGTTCGCGTACCTCGGTCGCAAGCGCCGGGATATCGCTGCTTCTGATATAAGGTGGGTTGGAGACGATCAGATCGCAAGGGCCTGCCAGCGCGGCCGCGAAATGGCTGAGAACAAAGGTTGCACGTGATCCGAGACCGAGCCTGTTGGCATTTTCCCGGGCGGTCTGCAGCGCGGCGAGGCTGATGTCGGTACCGATACCCTGCGCGGCCGGCAGTTCGTGCAGGAGCGCCAGCAGGATCGCGCCGGACCCGGTTCCGAGATCGGCGATACGAAGCGGCCGATTCGCGGCGCCCTCAGCTCGCAGGACATCGAGCGCAGCCTCCACCACCGTTTCGGTATCGGGCCGCGGCACCAGGGTCGCGGGTGAGAGCTGGAAGTCCAGCCCCCAGAATTCCTTGTGGCCGAGCAAGCGCGCGACCGGTTCGCCGCCGATGCGTCGTTGTACAAGATCCTTCAACCGCGCTGCGTCGGACGTGGTCAGCCGCTGCTCGGCTTTGGTGATGAGGCCTGTGAGATCGAGCCGCAACACCGCGCCGAGCAGCAGCCGCGCATCGAGTTCAGGCGTTTCGACCGCCGCAGCCTGGAGGTGCGCCGTCAGATTCCGGCGCGCCGTCTCGATGGTCTGTCCTGCGAGAGAGATATCCACGGCTCCAGCATTCATGTTTGATGGAACGTCATTGCCGGGCATAGCCGGCGAAGAACGGCGTCACTTCGCTCGCCTATGACCCGGCAATCCATCGTTTTTGAAGAAGAAGGATGCGCGGATCAAGTCCACGCATGACGACGGAAAGAGCACAAAGCCTCTAGGCCGCCGCGCCTTGCGCCGCGAGTTGCGCGGCCTGGTGTTCGGTGGTGAGCGCGTCGATCAGTTCGCCCAAGGCTTCGCCAGCGATGACCTGCGGCAGCTTGTAGAGCGTCAAATTGATCCGGTGGTCGGTGACGCGGCCCTGCGGAAAATTGTAGGTGCGGATGCGCTCGGAGCGGTCGCCCGAGCCGACCTGGCCGCGCCGGTCGGCGGACCGTTCGGAATCGAGGCGCTGACGTTCGGCATCATAAAGCCGCGATCGCAGGATGTTCATGGCGCTGGCGCGGTTCTTATGCTGCGAACGGCTGTCCTGCATCATCACTACGATGCCGGTCGGCAGATGCGTGATGCGGATCGCCGATTCGGTTTTGTTGACGTGCTGGCCGCCGGCGCCCTGCGCGCGCATCGTTTCGATGCGCAGGTCTTCATTCTTGATTTCGACATCGACGTCTTCGGTCTCGGGCAGCACGGCGACGGTCGCCGCCGACGTATGGATGCGGCCTTGCGTTTCGGTGTCGGGCACGCGCTGCACGCGATGCACGCCGGATTCGAACTTCAGCTTGGCGAAGGCGCCGCGACCTTGCACCTCGGCGATGATTTCCTTGTAGCCGCCGACGGTGCCCTCGCTGGCGGACATCACCTCCACCTTCCAACCCTGCAGCGCGGCAAACCGCTCGTACATCCGGAACAGGTCGCCGGCAAACAGGGATGCTTCATCGCCGCCGGTGCCGGCGCGGATTTCAAGAATGACGTTGCGGTCATCCATCGCATCCTTGGGCAGCAGCGCGATGCGGATCTGCTGCATCAGGTCGTCGCGCCGCGCTTCCAGTTCCGGACGCTCCGCTTCGGCGAGGTCGCGCATCTCGGCGTCGGTGGCCGGATCGTTCACCATCGCGTCGATGCCGGCGAGTTCGGCCACGGCGGCGCGATAGGCCTTCACGGCCTCGATCACCGGATTGAGGTCGGCCAGCTCGCGTGAGATGCGGACATAGTTCTCGCCGCTGACGTCTTTCAGCAGTTGCGCTTCCAGTTCGGCATGGCGTGCAAGGAGGATATCCAGTTTGGCTTCGGGCAACATCGCAATGTCTCAATGAGAGGGCAGGGACGGCGGAGCGAGACGTGGTCTCGCTACAACGACAGCCCTTCGACTTCAGCAAAATGCTTTAGCTCGTCGCGGATCGAGATGCTGCCGGCAGGCGCATCGAGCAACTGCGACATGAGCGTTTCGGCTTTCCGCGCATCGAGATCGAGGACCAGCGCCTTGACCGGACCATGCGCGGTGGCCGACAGCGACAGCGAGCGATAGCCGAGCGCGATCAGCGCCAGCGCGCCGATCGGCGTCGACGCCATTTCGCCGCAGAGCGAGGCCGTGCGCTTCGCGGCAGTGGCCTTGCGGATGATGTCGCGCAGCGCGCGCAGGATCGGCGCGGACAAGGTGTCGAAACGGTCCGAAACTTTCGAGTTGCCGCGATCGACCGCGAACATGAACTGGAACAGATCATTCGAGCCCACGGAGACGAAATCGACCTTCTCGAGCAGTTCGTCGAGCTGGTAGAGCAAGGCCGGCACCTCGATCATGGTGCCGAGATCGATGCGCTCGGGCAGCGTATGCCCGTGCTGACGCAGGTAGGTCAGCTCGCGCTCGACGATCAGCTTGGCCTGATCGAACTCCGCGACCTCCGAAATCATCGGAAACATGATCTTCAGCGCGCGGCCACCGCCGGCGCGCAGCAGCGCGCGGACCTGCCCGCGCAACAGGCCGGGCCGGTCGAGCCCGAGGCGGATCGCGCGCCATCCCAGCGCCGGATTCTCCTCGATCACGGTCTCCATGTAGGGAAGCGCCTTGTCGCCGCCAATATCGAGCGTGCGGAAGGTGACCGGCTTGCCGTTGGATGCATCCAGCACCGCGCGATATAGCGACAACTGTTCGGCGGCGCGCGGCAGGCTCTGGCCAACCATGAACTGCAGTTCGGTGCGGAACAGGCCGATGCCGGCACAGCCGGTATCGTCGATGTGCGGAAGGTCGATGACGAGGCCGGCGTTGAGCAGGAGTTCGACGGCCTGGCCATCCTTGGTGGTGGTCGGGCGGTCGCGCAGCGCCGAATACTGCGCCTGCCGCCGCGCACGGAAGCGCACCCGCTCGGCGTAAGCGGATTCCACTTCCGCCGACGGGCGGATGTAGATCGAGCCGGACGTGCCGTCGACGATGATCGCGTCGCCGGGATCGGCGAGACCCGCGGCGTTCGGCACTTCACCCACCGCCGGAATGCCGAGCGCGCGCGCCACGATCGAGACGTGCGAATTGGCGGTACCTTCCTCCAGCACCAGGCCGCGCAACCGCTTGCGGTCGTAATCGAGCAGCGCCGCCGGGCCCATCGAGCGTGCGATCAGGATGGCGTTGTCAGGTAGTTGCTCGCGCGAGGGTGCGTGATCCTGGCCCACAAGCTGGCGCATCAGGCGATGGCCGAGATCTTCCAGATCGTGCAGCCGATCGCGCAAGTACGGATCGGTCGAGCGCAGCATCCGCGCGCGCGTATCCGATTGCACGCGCTCGACTGCTGCCTCTGCGGTGAGGCCGGTGGCGACCGCTTCATGCAGCTTGTGCGACCAGCCATGATCGTTCGCGAACATGCGATAGGCTTCGAGCACATCGCGATGCTCGCCGCCGTCGGCGACGTCGCCGCGCTCCAGCATCCGGTCGAGATCGGCGCGCAGCTTGGTCAGCGCAGCATCCAGCCGTTTGACTTCCTGCGGCAGGTTTTCCGCGATGTAATTGGTGATGACGACGCGCGGCTCGTGCAACACGACATGACCGAGCGCGATTCCGTCCGAGAGGATGGAGCCGACCTTGTGCAGTGGATGACGGGCCGCCGGTTCTGCGCCGGGACGTGCGAGCGCCGACAATTCGCCCGAGGCGATCATCTCCGCCAGCACCATCGCGGTGGTCTGCAGCGCCTCGACTTCCTCCTCGACATAGGTGCGCATGGCGCGGTTCTGCACCACCAGCACGCCGAGGGTGTTGCCGGCGCGCAGGATCGGCACGCCGAGGAACGACTTGTAGATTTCTTCGCCGGTTTCCGGGCGGAACGAGAATGCCGGATGGCTCTGGGCGTCCGACAGGTTCAGCGGCGTCGCCTCGCTCGCGACGAGACCGACCAAGCCCTCATGGGCGTTCAGGACGGTCTGGTGAACCGCGTCGGGGTTCAGACCCTCTGTGGCGTAGAGCTCCAGCGTATTGTCGATGCGCAGCACATAGGTCGAGCAGACTTCCGCCACCATGTTGGCAGCGATCAGCACCACGATCTTGTCCAGGCGTTCCTGGGCGCTGACCTTCTCCGCCATCACCTCGCGGAGTCGTCTCAGCAGGACGCGGGGGCCAGCCGACGCGCTCCGCATGTGCCGATATCCTTCCCTGCGGGCGCCGGCGGCGATCCGGCCGCAGGCCCCAAACTATCGTAAAATAACAGACTTTGGCTGTTTTACACGTCGCGAGGGCGCGCAAAAACCTGCTTTTGTTCCCCTTCGGGGCGCGCCGCGCTGGCGGCCTGTCGAGTATCCTGTCTCCAACGCTGCGTATCCTTTGCCGCGACGTCTTCGAACGTAGCGTTGGAGACGAAAGGACACGAGCAATTCTATGACGCTGGCGTAATTTGTTGCGGATGGGCCGAGCCGTGCGTTACCTCGTGGTGATCGGACCATCAGAAACACCGCTCCAGGCCGTATAGCGAATTGCGGCTTGTTTTGCCAAGCAAAACCCTTGCCAAATTCGCAATGGGCCACCGCGTTCCGCGCCGGTCGACGGCCGGCGAGCCGATCCATCAGGAGGCGGGCGCCATCAGCGCTATATACCCGTTCCAGATGATCTGGATACCGATGCAGAGCAGAATAAAGGCGGACAGCCGCATCACCACGCTGGTGCCGCGCGGGCCCAGCGCGGCGATCAGATTTCCGGCGAAGCGATAGCAGACGTAGATGGACGCGGCGACGGCGGCGATTCCCGCCACCGCCGCCCCGCCCAGCATCGCGAGATCGGCGAGACTGGAGCTGCCGGCAGGGCGCTGGCTGCCCAAGGTGATGGCAACGGAAATCGAGCCGGGACCGACGGTCAGCGGCATGGTCAGCGGATAGAACGCATCGACGGGCGCGTCGGGGGCATGGTCGGTGGCGCTGCGCTGGTCCTCGAGTTCTTCACTGGAATGCAACAGCTTCCAGGCAAAGGCTGCGACCACGCTGCCGCCGGCGATCCGCACGATCGGCAGCGTGATGCCGAAAAACTCCAGCACGTGGGAGCCGACGATCAGCGAGCCCAGCAACAGCGCGAAACTGTTGATGGCCACGCCGCGCGCCAGCGCGGGCCGATCCTTGGCATAGAACTGCGTCATGCGCAGGAAGATCGGCGCGCCGCCGATCGGATTGACGATCGGAAACAGGCCCGCGAACACCAGCAGGAAGGCGTTGGCGGTGGTTGCGATGTCGTTCACAGCCGCCTCCGCCTGGTGGCCCCTCAGCCTTTATCGAGACCGTAGAGCGAGTGCAGTGTGCGCACGGCCAGTTCGGTGTAGGCAGCGTCGATCAGCACCGAGAACTTGATCTCGGAGGTGGTGATGGCGCGGATATTGATGTTGCGCTCCGCCAGGGCGGCGAACGCCTTGGCGGCGATGCCGGCATGGCTGCGCATGCCCGAGCCGATCACCGAAACCTTGGCGACGTCGGTGGCGCTGTCGAGGCGGGCAAAACCGATCGCGCCCTTGGCCGCGGTGATGGTTTCCTTGGCGCGCTCGAAATCGGCCGCAGGCACGGTGAAGGTGAGATCGGTGGTCTTGCCGTCCTCGGAGACGTTCTGAACGATCATGTCGACATTGATATTGGCGCCCGCCAGCGGCACGAAGATCGCGGCGGCGACGCCCGGTTTATCCTCGATCTGGCGAACCGAAATCTGGGCCTCGTCCTTGGAGAAGGCGATCCCGGTGACAACGTGGCTTTCCATCATTTCTTCCTCGCTGCAAATCAGCGTTCCAGGCGGAGTGGCGTGGGGGTCGATCGCGTCCGGCGCGTCGAAACTGGAGCGGACGAAAATCGGCATGTTGTGAACCATGCCGAGTTCGACCGAACGGACCTGCAGCACCTTGGCGCCTTGCGAGGCCAGCTCCAGCATGTCTTCGAAGGCGATTTTGTCGAGCCGGCGTGCCTTCGGCACGATGCGCGGATCGGTGGTGTAGACGCCGTCGACGTCGGTGTAGATGTCGCAGCGGTCGGCCTTGATCGCGGCCGCCACCGCCACCGCCGAGGTGTCGGAGCCGCCGCGGCCGAGCGTGGTGATGCGGCCGGTCTGCGGATTGACACCCTGGAAACCGGCGATCACCGCGACCTCGCGGCGGTCCTGGAAGCGCTTGATGATCTCGCTGCCGTCGATGTCGAGGATCCGCGCCGCGGCGTGGGCGTCCGAGGTCTTGATCGGAATCTGCCAGCCCTGCCAGGAGCGGGCCTGGATGCCCAGCGCCTGCAGCGCGATCGCCAGCAGGCCGGAGGTCACCTGCTCGCCGGAGGCGACCACCGCGTCGTATTCGCGGGCGTCGTG
>DATMSE010000140.1:0-8714 GCA_035565575.1 Xanthobacteraceae bacterium | reverse complement strand
GGCTGGAAGCTCACGGACCCCTCGCCTGGAGGGGACCGCCCTGCCGCCAGGTGCTCGCGCCGAACGCTGCCGCGTCCACCGCGTCCCGCCCCGCGGATCGTGACGATCGCGAAACGCCCCTCTCATCGGGGCGGGATGCATATGAATATAATCCTAGATCGGGGATTTTGTCAAGTCCGCCCGCCCGCGTGTCCCGGACGCGGCGCAGCGCGCGGCCTCGCCGCGTGGTGCGCCACATCGCGTCCGGGATAAGGCGCCTGCCCATGAGCCATGACGTCCCGTCAGTGCAAGGAGCAACGCGACGACGAAGCCATCCTGAGCCCCCACCCTAGCCCTCCCCCGCAGGCGGGAGACGGAGAAGAAAGGCGGATTGCTTCGCTTCGCTCGTCATGGTGAGCGACGACGACCTCAATACCGATAGTGATCCGGCTTGAACGGGCCTTCGACCTTGACGCCGATGTAGTCGGCCTGGTCCTTGCGCAGTTCGGTCAGCTTCACGCCGATCTTGGCGAGGTGCAGCCGCGCGACCTTCTCGTCGAGCGACTTCGGCAGCACATAGACTTCCTTCTTGTACTTGCCGTCCTTGTTGTTGGCGAACAACTCGATCTGCGCCAGCGTCTGGTTGGTGAACGACGCCGACATCACGAAGCTCGGATGGCCCATGGCATTGCCGAGATTCACCAGCCGGCCTTCCGACAACAGAATGATGCGATGACCGTCGGGGAACGCGATCTCGTCGACCTGCGGCTTGATATTGGTCCACTTCAGGTTCTTCAGCGTATGCACCTGAATCTCGTTGTCGAAGTGACCGATATTGCAGACGATGGCGCGATCCTTCATCGCGCGCATATGATCGATGGTGATGATGTCCTTGTTGCCGGTCGCGGTGACGAAGATATCGGCCAGCGGCGCCGCCTCCTCCATCGTCACGACCTGATAGCCTTCCATCGCCGCCTGCAACGCGCAGATCGGATCGATCTCGGAGACCATGACGCGGCAGCCGGCCTGACGCAGCGAGGCGGCCGATCCCTTGCCGACGTCGCCGAAGCCCGCGACCATCGCCACCTTGCCGCTCATCATCACGTCGGTGCCGCGGCGGATGCCGTCCACCAGCGACTCGCGGCAGCCATAGAGGTTGTCGAACTTCGACTTGGTTACCGAGTCATTGACGTTGATCGCCGGCCACAGCAGCGTACCGGCCTTCTGCATCTCGTAAAGGCGATGCACGCCGGTGGTGGTTTCCTCCGACACGCCCTTGATGCTGGCCGCCACCTCGCCGAACCAGCCCTTCGGCTTTTCCTTGAGCAGACGCTTGATTAGCGCGAACAGGACCTCCTCTTCCTCGGCGCCGGGCTTGTCGAGGAACGCGGTATCGCCCTTCTCGGCACGGACGCCGAGATGGATCAGCAGCGTCGCGTCGCCGCCGTCGTCGAGGATCATGTTGGGATAGCCGCCGCCATGCCAATCGAACAGCCTCGCGGTGTAGTCCCAATAGTCCTTCAGCGTCTCGCCTTTCACCGCGAACACCGGAATGCCCGCCGCGGCGATCGCGGCCGCCGCGTGATCCTGCGTCGAATAGATGTTGCACGAGACCCAGCGGATGTCGGCGCCCAGCGCCTTCAGCGTTTCGATCAGCACCGCGGTCTGGATCGTCATGTGCAGTGAGCCGGCGATGCGCGCACCCTTGAGCGGCTGCTTCGGGCCGTATTCCTCGCGCGTCGCCATCAGGCCGGGCATTTCGGTTTCGGCGAGCGAGATTTCCTTGCGGCCGAAATCCGCCAGCCCGATATCGGCAACGATGTAATCGGTGAATCCGGCGGGCGCTTTCGCGGTGGCTGTGGTCATACTTGGGTATCCCTTCAGGTTGCGCTCTACTCCCTCTCCCCGCTTGCGGGAAGAGGGTTGGGGTGAGGGGCAACGGCAGTACCGAAACCGCGCTCACTGCAATTCAATCGATTCAGTTGCCCCTCACCCGCCGCGCAAAGGCGCGGCGACCTCTCCCGCATGCGGGGTGAGGTGAAAGGCCTACACCGCCGCCTTGATCTTGTCGGCGAGGTCGGTCTTCTCCCAGGAGAAGCCGCCGTCGGCCTCCGGAGTCCGGCCGAAGTGGCCGTAGGCCGCGGTGCGCGCATAGATCGGCTTGTTGAGATCGAGATGCTTGCGAATGCCGCGCGGCGTCAGATCCATCACCTCGGAGACGATCTGCTCCAGCTTGTCCTCCGGCACCTTTCCGGTGCCGTGGGTATCGATATAGATCGACAGCGGGCGCGCCACGCCGATCGCGTAAGAGAGCTGCAGCGTCGCCTTGTCGGCGAGACCGGCGGCGACGATGTTCTTGGCGAGATAGCGCGCGGCATAGGCGGCCGAACGGTCCACCTTGGTGGGATCCTTGCCGGAGAAGGCGCCGCCGCCATGCGGCGCCGCACCGCCGTAAGTGTCGACGATGATCTTGCGGCCGGTGAGACCGGAGTCGCCGTCGGGGCCGCCGATGAAGAACTTTCCGGTCGGATTGATATGCCAGATGGTCTTGTCGGTGATCCAGCCGTCCGGGAGTGCGGCGCGGACATAAGGCTCGACCCGCTCGCGTACCTGGTTCGAGGTCATGTCCTCGATGAGGTGCTGATGCGAGACGACGATCTCGCGGACGCCCACGGGCTTGCCGTTCTCGTAACGCACTGTCACCTGGCTCTTGGAATCGGGGCCGAGCACCTTCTCCTTGCCGGCGTGGCGGGCTTCGGAAATTAGGCGAAGGATCTTGTGCGCATAGAAGATCGGCGCCGGCATCAGTTCCGGCGTCTCGTTGCTGGCGTAGCCGAACATGATGCCCTGGTCGCCCGCGCCTTCTTCCTTGTTGGTGCCCGGCTGCAGCGCGTCGACACCCTGGGCGATATCCGCCGACTGCGGATGCAGCAGGATCTCGACATCCGCCTTCTGCCAGTGGAAGCCGTCCTGCTCGTAGCCGATGTCCTTGATGGCGTCGCGGATCACCTGCTCGATCTGCTCATTGGTGACGCTGGAGGGACCGCGCGTCTCGCCAGCGACGACGACCTTGTTGGTGGTGGTCAGCGTTTCGCACGCGGCGCGGATCGCCCACGGATCGATGCCGGCTTTCGGCCCTTCACGGAAGAACAGGTCGACGATCTCGTCGGAGATCCGGTCGCAGACCTTGTCCGGGTGACCTTCGGAAACGGATTCACTAGTGAACAGATAAGACGCGCGCATCTAACCAACCTCTTGTCATCCGCCGCTCCCCGGCGGCTCTTCCATGTTGTCCTGAAGTGTCAGTCGCGACGGCGCGAAATGACGTAGGATTCATCGTAGAACCACAACCCGTTATGCTTGCGCAGAACGTCCCGCGTGGCATCAAGATAACCGCCGCTCTGCGTGATCTCCGTCAGGCGGTCATCTTCGATCTGGGCGACATAGACCGCCGCATTCCAGGCTGCGAATGCCGTTGAGGTCCCGATCGGTCCGGTGACCTCGTGCGGCAGCGCTTCCATATCATATCGGAAGATCGAACGGCTATCAGAATAGGCATTAAAGTTGAGGTCCCGCGCTGCCGATCCGAGTTCGTAGCGCACGGCGCGCAGCAACTCGTGCCGGTTGACGGGAAAAGGTTTTTCTCCCGGCCAGACGGCATTGATGATTTCCATCCCCGGATCGCTGCCGTGCGAATGAATTCCTATCAGGCGGCCGCCGGAGCGCAGCGCGCGCGCCAGCGGCGCGACGATTCGCTTGGCGCGAAACGCCTCGGAGGATTTCGCCCGATACGGCTGCGAGGCGATGATGAGATCGAAATTGGCCTCGGCGCGGCCGGCCCGCGGAATCACCGAATCGAGCAGAAACTGATGGTCCTCGCGGTACAGGATCAGCACCACCGGCCGCTCATAGATCGGCATGCCCGACCGCTCGCTGACGCTGGCGCGCCAGTTCTCCTGCAGGAAGGGTTTGAGCTCGTTGATTTGCGCCTCGAACTCGCCCGCCGAATTGCCGCGCAGCGCCACCTCGCGCCACACGATGCCGGCGGCGGCCGCGGCCGCCCGCGGCGCCAGCCAGGGCGCCTCGGCATAATACATGTTGGTGAGCACGAAGACCGTGGCGGGATGTTCGAACAGCCGGTCCGGCAGCTTGTCGAGCGTCAGCTTCACATCCTCAAGACTCAGCTCCTTGCCCGCAACGTAGAACGGCACGCTCGGGAAACGGCCGTGCATCGCCCGCAGCACCCGCGCCAGCACCGTGCCGTCGCCGCAGCCGGCGTCGAACAACCGCAGCGCCGGCGGACGCGGATGGATGCTGCCGAGCTCCATCGCGATGCGGTCGGCGATGACGCGCTTCTCGCTGCAGGTGTGGACGAACAGCAGATATTTCTGCCGATTTTCGAAGAAGCGGAAATTGGCTCGGGGGTCGCGCCGCTCAATCGGCGCGTCGAGCTCGCGCACCGGTACCACGCCGCCCGGCGTGTTGGCGGCGATGTAGGCCTGGATCCGATCCAGCGTCTCGATGGTGATGCGCTTGCCCTCGCGCAGCCGCGCCACCAGCTTGCCGTCATTGACGGCATGACGGCCGAAGGTCGACTCGGCCATGTCCGCCTGCCGGCAGAAGTCCGTGATCTGGCTGAGAAGCTGATCGTGTTTCATAAGCGGGCCGGTGGGCAGGAACGGAGTGGGCAGAATTCGTGGGCAGCAACCATCTGATGGAATTCTTCTATCACGATCTTCCCACGATGGATAGTCCGGATTCCGCAATGACGCGCCTATCCCAAACCGCCGCGGCGTTCTTCGACGCGAGCCGCCGCGGCGACCTGCAGAGCCTCAGCCAGCTGCTTGCCAGGGGCGTCATCCTGCAGTCGGACGGCGGCGGCAAGGTGCTGGCATTCCGCAATCCGATCCTCGGCCTTGCGCGCGTGGCGCGGCTGTATCGCGGGCTGATGCGCAAATATCGCGTGCCGCCGATGTCATCGTTCCGGCCGCTACGGATCGATCACCGCGCTGGAGATCGGGAACGGATTGATCACGCGCGTTGACATCACGCGCGAGCCGGACAAGCTGGCGCGCATCACGGCGCTGCTCGACGCAGCGCCCGTGACGTCGCATTGAGGCTCAGCCCCAGACCTCCTTCGCCACCTCGACGACCAGCCTCAGCTTGGCCCACTGCTCCTCCTCGCTGAGGATGTTGCCTTCCTCGGTGGAGGCGAAGCCGCATTGCGGCGAGAGCGCCAGTTGCTCCAGCGGCGCGAACTTCGCGGCTTCCGCGATCCTGGCCTTGATCGCGTCCTTGCTCTCGAGTTCGCCGGTCTTCGAGGTGATGACACCGACGACGACGACCTTGTTGCCCTTCGGCAGAAAGCGCAGCGGCTCGAACCCTCCGGCGCGATCGGAGTCATACTCCAGGAAGTAGCCGTCGTAATTGATCTTGCCGAGCAGGGTTTCGGCCACCGGCTCGTAGCCGCCGGACGAAATCCAGGTCGAGCGGAAATTGCCGCGGCAGACATGGGTGGTGATGGTCATGTCGGCCGGACGCTCGGCGATGGCGTAGTTGATGACGCGGGCGTAAATTTCCTGCAGACCATCCGGGTTGTCGCCGCGCTCACGGGACTTCTGCAATTCTTCCTGCGAGCAAAGATAGGCCCATACCGTGTCGTCGAACTGCAGGTAGCGGCAGCCGGCATCGTAAAAGGCTTTGACGGCCTTGCGATAGGCTTTGCCGAGATCCTCGAAGAACGGATCGAGCGTGGGATAGACGTCCTTGGAAATCAGATTCCGCCCGCCACGGAAATGCAGCACCGCCGGCGAGGGAATGGTCATCTTCGCGGTGACGCCGGCGGCATCCGCGTGCTTCTTCAGGAAGCGGAAGTGATCGAGCATCGGATGGCTGTCGGAGAAGTCGACCTTGCCGATCACACGCACCGCATCATGGCGCGTCTGGACTCCGGCGAACTGAATGCCAAGCTCCGGATGAAACAGTTCGCAGCCGACGAGGTCCTTCAGGAAATCGAAGTGCCACCAGGAGCGGCGAAACTCTCCGTCGGTCGCGAGCTTGAGACCGAGCGACGCCTGCTTGTGCACCACCTTCTCGATCTCGCTGTCCTCGATCTTGCGCAGGTCATCCGCAGTGATCTCGCCCTTCTCGAGCTTGGCGCGGGCCTCCTTGATCCGCGGCGGGCGCAGCAGGCTGCCCACTTCGTCGGCGCGGAATGGCGGTTTTGTTCTTTGCATTTCTTCCTCGCGATACTTTAAGTTTCAACCGTCATGGCGAGCGTAGCGAAGCAATCCGGAGGCGACAAGGACGAACTGGATTGCGTCGTCGCTCGCGCTCCTCGCATGGCCGAGAGCGTTTCGTGTTTTGACGGATACATCCAAGTACGTCATCTTTATTTTACACCTTTCCGCCGACACCAAGGAAACGCTCCAGCGGCGCCGGATCGGCCTGCAGAGCGGCGCTCGCCGCCTCATGCACGATGGTGCCGCGATCGAGGATCACGACCCGGTCGGCAAGGCGGAGGATCTTGTGGGCATTCTGCTCGACGATGATCGAGCAGATGCCGCCGGCCCGCGTGATCTCGCCGAGCGCCGCCAGCAGTTCATCCACGATGATCGGCGCCAGTCCCTCGGTCGGCTCGTCCAGAAGCAGCACCTTGGGATTGAGCGTCAGGGCCCGGCCGATCGCCAGCATCTGCTGCTCGCCGCCGGACAGTTGATTGCCGAAGTTCTTTCGGCGCTCCTTGAGGCGCGGAAACAGGGCGTAGACCCGCGCGACATCCCATGGACCCGGCTGCGCGACCGCCGTCATATTCTCCTCGACAGTAAGCGAGCGGAAGATGTTGCGTTCCTGCGGCACCCAGCCGATGCCGACGCGCGCACGCTGGTCCGAGCGGAGCGACGTCAGGTCGGTTCCGCCGAGCCGGATCGTGCCGGCGAAGCGGCGGGTGACGCCGACAATGGAATTGATCAGCGTGGTCTTGCCGGTGCCGTTGCGGCCGAGCAAGGCCAGCGCCTCGCCGTCCGCCAGCCGCAGCGTCATGTCCGGCAGCACCACCGCCTGACCGTAGCCAGCGCGAAGATTCTCGATACTCAGCAGATCAGGCATCGGCGCCCTCGCCGAGATAGACCGCCTTGACGCGCGGATCGCGTGCCACCTCGTCCGGCGGACCTTCCACCAGCATGGCGCCGTTGACCATGACTGAAATGCGATCGGCGAAACTGAACACCAGGTCCATATCGTGCTCGATCAGCAGCACCGTCACCTCGCGCGGCAGGGCGGCGACGGCCGCGAGAATATCCTGCCGCTCGCTCTGCGGCACGCCCGCCGCGGGCTCGTCGAGCAGCAGCACGCGCGGGCGCGTGGCAATGGCGAGTGCGATCTCCAGCAGCCGCTGCTTGCCATACGGCAGCGTCGCGGTAGGCTCGTTCATCACATCCAGCAGATGAAAGCGTGTCAGGACGTCAGCGATCTCGGCATTGACCTCGGCACGGCTGCCCAGCCGGCGCCACCAATCGCCGCCGTGGCCGAGACGCTCGGACACCGCAAGGCCGATGGTTTCGATCGGAGTGAGATCGGCATAAAGCTGGTTGATCTGGAAGGTGCGCGACAGTCCGCGCAGCACCCGCGCCCTGACCGACAAGCCGGTGATGTCGGTGCCTTCCAGCACGAGCCTGCCGCCGTTCGGCCGGATCACCCCTGTCAGCAGATTGATCACCGTGGTCTTGCCGGCGCCGTTGGGGCCGATCAACGCATGGCGCGCGCCGGCCGCGATCTTCAGCGACAGATCGCGGGTGACGTGCAGGCCACCGAACTGCTTGTCGAGACCTATCGTTTCCAGCGCAAAGGTCATGATGCGCTCCGATCCGTCGCCGCCGCACGCCCGCCGCGCATCGCTGCCAGGCGGCGCAGCAGAAGACGCGGCAGCCACAAGACGCCGCGGTAAACGCGATCACGCCCGATCAGGACGATCAGCACCAGCACGAGGCCGATCCAGAACTGCCAGAATTGCGGCGTCCAGGACGAGAAGACGTCCTGCAATATCCGGAACACCACCGCGCCGATCAGGCCGCCGTAGAGATAGCCGGCGCCGCCGATCACCACCACCAGCAGCAGATCCGCGGAGCGCTCGAACGAGAAGACATCCAGCGAGGCCAGCGCCGTCGTCTGCGTGAACAGCGCGCCGGCGACGCCGGCATAGAACGCCGACAGCGTATAGATCGCAACGAGCCGCCGGTTGACCGGGATGCCGATGGCCGCCGCCCGCAGCGGATTGTTGCGGATCGCACGCAGCGACAGACCGAACGGCGAATTGACGATCAGCCGCGCCAGCAGAAACAGCACGAACAGCACCACGAGGCAGTAGATAAAGCCGACCTTGCCGAACAGGTCGAACGCGAACAGGCCGAGGATCGGCTCGATGACGATGCCCTGAAGGCCGTCGAAGCCGCCGGTGATGTCGGAGAATTTGTTGGCGAGTTCGCGCAGCAGCAGCGCGATGCCGAGCGTCACCATCAACTGGCTGAGTTCGGAACCGCGGATGACGAGAAAGCTGGTGGCGAAGCCCAGCACCATGGCAGCGCAGCCCGCCACTACCAGCGCCAGCACCGGTTCCTTGATCAGGCCATGGACCGCGAGCAGACCCGCCGCATAGGCACCCACACCGAAGAAGGCGGCATGACCCAGCGATACGATGCCGGCATAGCCGAGGATCAGATCGAGCGAGAGCGCGAACA
>DATMSE010000139.1:0-4692 GCA_035565575.1 Xanthobacteraceae bacterium | reverse complement strand
GGCGTTGTCCCACGCGCCGCCGCCCGAGGTCATCGAGATCGCCACGAACAGACCGGTGACGATGACGCCGAGCAGCATCGCGCCGACCGCCGAGAACGCGGCCGACTTGCCGGCCGCGCCGCCGCCGGCGATGAAGTAGATCAGGAAGTAGACGACGATCGGCGACAGCACCGGCAGCAGCGACGGGATGATCATTTCCTTGATCGCCGCCTTGGTCAGGAGGTCCACCGCCTTGCCGTAATCGGGCTTGTCGGTGCCCTGCATGATACCGGGCTTGGCGCGGAACTGACGGCGCACTTCCTCGACGATCGAGCCGGCTGCGCGTCCCACCGCGGTCATGCCCATCGCGCCGAACAGGTATGGCAGCAGACCGCCGAACAGCAGACCGACCACGACATACGGATTGTTCAGCGAGAAGTCCGGCTTGACGCCCGCGAAGTAGGCGTTGTTCGCCGAATTCGCGATGAAGAACTTGAGGTCTTCATTGTAGGCCGCGAACAGCACCAACGCGCCGAGACCGGCCGAGCCGATCGCGTAGCCTTTGGTGACTGCCTTGGTGGTGTTACCGACCGCGTCCAGTGCGTCGGTGGACTTGCGCACCTCCTTCGGCAGACCGGCCATTTCGGCGATGCCGCCGGCATTGTCGGTGACCGGACCGAAGGCGTCGAGCGCGACGATCATGCCGGCAAGCGCCAGCATCGTGGTGGTGGCGATCGCGATGCCGAACAGGCCCGCCAGGCTGTAGGTCACGAGGATGCCGGCGATGATGACGATCGCGGGCAGCGCGGTCGCCTCCATCGAGATCGCCAGGCCCTGAATGACGTTGGTGCCGTGACCGGTGACCGACGCCTGGGCGATCGACTTCACCGGGCGATAGTCTGTGCCGGTGTAATACTCGGTGATCCAGATGATCAGACCGGTGACGACGAGACCGACCACGCCGCACTCGAACAGCGCCGTGCCGGTGTAGGACACGCCCGCGAGCGGGCCCCAGCCGACCAGCCAATGGATCGCGATCGCAAGCCCGGCCAGCGACAGGATGCCGGTGGCGATCAGGCCCTTGTACAGCGCGCCCATGATCGACTGGCTCGACCCGAGCTTGACGAAGAAGGTGCCGATGATCGAGGTGATGATGCAGACGCCGCCGATGGCAAGCGGCAGGGTCATCATGTTCACCAGCAATGGCGAGGTGGCGAAGAAGATCGCCGCCAGCACCATGGTCGCGACCGCGGTCACCGCATAGGTCTCGAACAGGTCGGCGGCCATGCCGGCGCAATCGCCGACGTTGTCGCCCACGTTGTCGGCGATGGTCGCCGGGTTGCGCGGATCGTCTTCCGGAATGCCGGCCTCAACCTTGCCGACGAGATCGCCGCCGACGTCCGCCCCCTTGGTGAAGATGCCGCCGCCGAGACGGGCAAAGATCGAGATCAGCGACGCGCCGAAACCGAGCGCCACCAGGGCGTCGACAACGGTGCGGCTGTTGGCAGCGTGCCCTGCGCCATGGGTCAGGTACATGAAGTAGAGCGTGACGCCGAGCAGCGCGAGGCCGGCCACGAGCAGGCCGGTGATCGCGCCGGCCTTGAATGCCAGTTCGAGGCCGCCGGCCAGCGACTTGGTCGCGGCCTGAGCGGTGCGCACGTTGGCGCGGACGGAGACGTTCATGCCGATGAAGCCGGCGGCGCCGGACAGGATGGCGCCGATGGCGAAGCCGACTGCCACCAGCAAGCCGAGGAAGTAGGCCAGCAAGATGAAGATCACGATGCCCACGATGCCGATCGTGGTGTACTGCCGCCGCAGATAGGCCTGCGCGCCTTCACGCACCGCGCCCGCGATTTCCTGCATGCGCGCGTTGCCGGCGTCGGCCCCCAACACCGATGAGGTCGCCCAGATGGCGTAGACGACCGAAAGTGCTCCACAGAGCACGATCACCCATAATGCTGTCATTGAATGCCTCAGATCCTTTTAGTTTCCCCAGTCGCGCCCATCACCGCGGTTGCGGAGGAACGCTTAAAAAAGGCCGTATCTGCCCAAAGTCGGCCTTAATTCGGCGGCGACCATGCCAAAATCGGTTCGGGCGCGCAACGCTGCGAAAGGCGCAAGCAAAGGTTTTTTAAAGGATTTCTGAGGCGTGCCGATTCGGGCACAGGTGCCGAAATCTCAGAAGTGGCTGTAGGACAGCCGCTTCAGAAGGATTTCCCGCTGCTCGGCATCGACCAGTCGGGGCGGGCCTGCGCCGTCTACGATTCGGCCGATCGCGCGGATCGGAATTGCCGCGGAGCGCGCCGCAGCCTCGAAGGCGGCGAGTTGATTCTCCGAAATCGCGCACAGGATCTCATAGTCGTCGCCTCCCGAGACCAACGTTCCGACAAGGCTCGCATCCTGCGCCAGCCATGCTCGCGCGGAAGCCGATAGCGGCACCGCTTCCGCCTCGATAACGGCCGAGACGCCGGAAGCGCCGCACAGCTTGGCGAGGTCGCCCATCAACCCGTCCGAGACGTCCATCGCCGCGCTGGCATGCGCCCTCACCGCCAGCGCCAGCGCGATGCGCGGCTGCGGCACGCGATATCGCGCGATCAGCGTCGCGCGTGCCGCGGCATCGAGGCTGGCCGGACCGCTGCCTTTCAAGAGCGCCAGCCCCAATGCGGCATCGCCGATCGTACCGCTCACCACCAGACGGTCGCCGGCGCGTGCGGTGCTGCGTCGGATCATCTTCTCCGCAGGAACCCGACCAAATGCCGTGATCGAGATCGTTAGCGGACCGGGCGTCGAGACGGTGTCGCCGCCAAGCAGCGGGCATCCGAAGGCCGCGGCATCTTCGCCGAGCGCCCGCGCAAATGGCGTAAGCCACGCGTCCCGGACCTCCCGCAGGGCAAGCGTCAGCACGAAACCGGCCGGCATCGCTCCTTTGGCAGCGAGATCGGAGAGATTCACCCGCAATGCTTTGCGCGCGATCGTATCCGGCGGATCGTCAGCGAGAAAATGAACGCCTTCGACAACCGCATCGGTGGTGACAACGATATCATCGCCTCCGGTACGCACAAACGCGGCGTCGTCGGTCAGGCCCAAGGCGCCGGGCGCGGTCGCCAGCGGCTTGAAATAACGCGCGATCAGATCGTCTTCACCGGAGGGCATGTTTTGCCGCACTTGTGTAGATCACAACATTCAAAAGCGGAGACGCGCTCCCTCTCCATTGGGAGAGGGTTGGGGTAAGGGGTTATAGTCCATCGAGAAGCAACAATCCCTCACCCGCTCACTTCGTTCGCGACCTCTCCCAATGGGAGAGGTGAAATCGACTGCCTACCCCCCACCTAATTCCGCGTAAACTCGCTGCCGCGAAACTGCCGCGCGATCTGGTCCAGCACCGCGTTGACCATGCCGGTTTCGTCGCCTTCAACAAAGGCATGCGCGACATCGACGTATTCCGAAATCACGACCCGTGCCGGAATGTCCTTGCGATGCTCGAGTTCATAGGAACCGGCGCGCAGCACGGCGCGCAGGATCGCGTCGATCCGCTTCAGCGGCCAGCCCTTCGACAATGCTTCGTCGATCAGCGGATCGAGCCGCACCTGATCGCGCACGACGCCGGAGACGACGTCGCGAAAGAACGCGGCTTCGGCCGGAAGGTACTGATCGCCCTCCACCTCGTTGCCGATCCAGTGACTCTCGAATTCCGCAAACACGTCGTTAATGCCCGCGCCGGCCATGTCCATCTGATACAGCGCCTGCACGGCAGCGAGGCGTGCCGCACCGCGCCGGTTGGCCTTCTTGTCTTGCGGCTTGGCCGGCTTCTTCTTGATGTCCGCCATGGGGTCAGGCTCGGTTGAGGCGACGTTTGAGACGCAGCATCGCCAGCGCCGCCCGCGCCGCATCGCCGCCCTTGTTCAGTTCACCGGCTCGCGCACGCGCCCAAGCCTGCTCGTCGGTATTCACCGTCAGGATGCCATTGCCGAGCGGAATGCGGCGATTGATGGACAGATCCATCAGCCCACGCGAAGATTCCATTGAAACGATCTCGAAATGGAAGGTTTCGCCGCGCACGACGCAGCCAAGCGCGACCGCCGCATCGTAAGGCTGGCCGTTTTTCTCGGCAGCGTCGAAGGCGATGGCAATGGCAGCGGGAATTTCCAGCGCGCCGGGCACCGTGATGACATCATGGCTAACGCCGGCGGCGTCGAGTTCCGCCACCGCGCCCTGCAGGAGCGCGTCCTGAATATCGTCGTAAAACCGCGCCTCAACGATCAGCGCACGCGCGCCGCGAACGTCGGTCTGGTCCTTCAATGCGGCACGCCGCGCGTCTGCCATAGGTCGATCCAGTTCTGACAAAAACACCTAAAGTCAATGCTGACTTACATTTCCGCCGGTTTGTAGTCGCTGCCTGGCATGAAGCCAAGCAGGAATAGGGGGCGGATAGAGGCTCGAATGCGGCGGCATGGCCGGTTACGGACACAATGCTGAACCGGACAGCTATTTCATCTCCGTCAGGCGCGCGGCGTAGCGGGCCATCAGATCGACCTCGAGATTGACCTCGGACCCTTCCTGCCAGTCGGCCAGCGTCGTCACGCTGAGCGTATGCGGAATGATCAGCACGGAAAACACAGTATCCGCCACCGTATTCACGGTGAGCGAAACGCCATCGAGCGTCACCGATCCCTTCGCGGCAATGAAGCGCGCCAGGTCGCGCGGTGCGTTCAG
>DATMSE010000138.1:0-24561 GCA_035565575.1 Xanthobacteraceae bacterium | reverse complement strand
TTTGCATCGCCCGCATTGGCGCCGCGCATGGCGTGCGCGGCGCCGTCAAGCTGTGGACCTTCACCGAGGATCCGCTCGCGGTTCTCGATTACGGACCGCTTTCGACCAAGGACGGCGCGCGCCAGTTCAAGGTGAGCAACGCGCGCCAGGCCAGGGATCATCTGGTCGCGACGCTGCAAGGCGTCACCACGCGCAACGATGCCGAAAAACTCAACGGCATTGAGCTTTACGTCGCGCGTGAAAAACTGCCGCCGACCCAAGACGGCGAATATTACCATGCCGACCTGATCGGGCTCGACGCGGTTACAACCGGCGGCGAGGCGATCGGCCGCGTGGTGGCAATCTATAATTTCGGGGCCGGCGACATCATCGAAATCGCCCCGCCAAGCGGCCCGACCCTGCTGTTGCCGTTCACCAATGCCGTGGTGCCGACCGTCGACATCGCCGGCGGGCGGGTGGTGATCGACCTGCCCGGCGAGATCGAGGGCGACGCCCCGACCGACGGTTAGCAAAACGACGTGCCATTTCTTCGTCATGCCCGGTCTTGTGCCGGGCATCCACGTCTTTATAGCCTCTCATCAAGGAAGACGTGGATGGCCGGGACAAGCCCGGCCATGACGGTTCCTGAGTAACCGGCTTGATATCCAGAATGACGTGGCGTGCGACGATCCTGACCCTGTTTCCGGGCATGTTTCCCGGCCCGCTCGGCGCGAGCCTGGCGGGGCGGGCGCTGGCGACCGGGCTATGGGAGATGGAGGTGCGGGATATCCGCGCGTCCGCCACCGACAAGCATCGCAGCGTCGACGACACCCCGGCCGGCGGCGGCCCCGGCATGGTGCTGCGCGCCGACGTGCTCGCCGCCGCCATCGATGCCGCCGCCATCGCGGCAGACCGCCCCAAATTGGTCATGAGCCCGCGCGGTCGGCCATTGACCCAGTCGCGCGTCGCGGAACTGGCCGCCGGTCCGGGCCCGCTGATCGTCTGCGGCCGGTTCGAGGGCATCGACCAGCGGGTGATCGACGCGCGCGGGCTCGAGGAGGTCTCGATCGGCGATTATGTGCTGTCGGGCGGCGAAATCGCCGCCATGGTGCTGCTGGATGCCTGCGTCCGGCTGCTGCCGGGCGTCATGGGCAAGCTGGAATCCGGCTCCGATGAGAGCTTTTCCGCCGGTCTCCTCGAATACCCGCAATATACTCGCCCGCAGAGCTTCGAGGGCCGTCCGATCCCCGATATCCTGCTATCCGGCGATCACGCCAAGGTGGCGGCCTGGCGGCGGGAACAGGCGGAAAGTCTGACGCGGAACCGGCGTCCCGACCTCTGGGCGGCGCACGGCCATAGGGCCGGCAACCAAAAAGGCCCAAAAAACGCGACAGAGGCGTGACAACGCCTTTGCTTTGCCGTATAGGAGCGCGAAATCCGCGCAGGATAACGAGTTTCACGCTGCCGCCTGGTCGGGGCTGGCGCGCCGCCGATGGAGTTTTGCAATGAATATCATCCAGCAGCTCGAAAAAGAGCAATTCGACAAACTGTCCGCCGGCAAGGAGATTCCGGAGTTTGGCCCCGGCGACACCGTGATTGTCAACGTCAAGGTGGTCGAAGGCGAGCGCACTCGCGTGCAGGCCTATGAAGGCGTCTGCATCGGCCGTTCCGGCGGCGGGCTCAACGAGAGCTTCACCGTCCGCAAGATTTCCTACGGCGAGGGCGTCGAGCGTGTCTTCCCGCTGCTCTCTCCGATGATCGACTCGATCAAGGTCGTGCGTCGCGGCAAGGTGCGTCGCGCCAAGCTGTACTACCTGCGCAACCTGCGCGGCAAGTCGGCCCGCATCGTCGAGAAGAAGCAGGACCGCACGCAGGCCGCCGTCGGCGAGTAATTTTCCCTCGCATCGCGATGTCGAAAAGCGCGGGGCTCACCCGCGCTTTTTTATTGTGCGCTTGTGGCGCGGGTAACGAGTTGGCTTGATACTCGCTCGGCGCAAACGATCGTGGTCCTCTCTCCCGCTTGCGGGGAGAGACAGAGAGGGGGCCGTTGCGAGCATCTGTCGCGCCCCCCAGATCCGGAGCCCGCTCCCCGACCCTCCCCGCAAGCGGGGGGAGTGAGACCGGCGATGCAGTCTCATGTGGCGCCGAAGCACGACGCATTGCCGCAATGCGTTCGGCTTTCGTTGTCGGCGCAATCGCGCCTGTGCTAGGATATGGAATGGTTCCAGATCGCAAAAAGATCATGGCACGGATCGTGCTCGATGACCGCAGCCGTCTGCCGTGGCGCTTCTTTGGCCGCCTGACGACGACGGCGCTCCTCGGCTGATGCCAGGCGCATCCGCGCCGCATCGCCTGCATCTCACCCTTTCCTATCCGTTCGAGGCCGTAACCCATGTCCGATCCAAAATCCGCTCCCACGACGCTGTACGACAAGATCTGGAACGATCATCTGGTCCATGAGGCCGATGACGGCACCTGCCTGCTCTATATCGACCGTCATCTGGTGCACGAGGTCACCTCGCCGCAGGCCTTCGAAGGTCTGCGCTCCGCCGGCCGCAAGGTGCATGCGCCGGAGAAGACGCTCGCGGTGGTCGATCACAACGTGCCGACCACCGACCGCTCCAAGCCCAATCCCGATCCGGAAAGCGCCGAGCAGATCGCCGCACTGGCGCAGAACGCCAAGGACTTCGGCATCGAATACTACAACGAGTACGACAAGCGTCAGGGCATCGTGCACGTGATCGGCCCCGAGCAGGGCTTCACGCTGCCCGGCACCACCATCGTCTGCGGTGACAGCCACACCTCGACGCATGGCGCATTCGGCGCGCTGGCGCACGGCATTGGCACCTCGGAAGTCGAGCACGTGCTGGCGACGCAGACGCTGATCCAGAAGAAGGCGAAGAACATGCGCGCGGTGGTCGACGGCAAGCTGCCGGACGGCGTCACCGCGAAGGACATCATCCTCGCCATCATCGGCGAGATCGGCACCGCGGGCGGCACCGGCTACGTGCTGGAATATGCCGGCGAGGCGATCCGCGCGCTGTCGATGGAAGGCCGCATGACGGTCTGCAACATGTCGATCGAAGGCGGCGCCCGCGCCGGCCTGATCGCGCCGGATGACGTCGCCTACGCCTTCCTCAAGGATCGGCCAAAGGCGCCGAAGGGCGCGGCATGGGATGCGGCCCGCCGCTACTGGGATACGCTGCGCAGCGACGAGGGCGCGCATTTCGATCACGAAATCCACCTCGATGCCGCCAAGCTGCCACCGATCGTGACCTGGGGCACCTCGCCCGAGGACGTGGTGTCGATCACCGGCGTCGTGCCCGATCCCGACAAGATCGAGGATGAGGCCAAGCGCATCTCCAAGCACCGCGCGCTCGACTACATGGGCCTGAAGGCCGGCACCCGGATCACCGACATCAAGCTCGATCGCGTCTTCATCGGCTCCTGCACCAACGGCCGCATCGAGGATCTGCGCGCGGCGGCAAAGATCGCCGAGGGCAAGACCGTCAACGGCAATGTCAACGCCATGATCGTGCCGGGCTCGGGTCTCGTGAAAGAGCAGGCCGAAGCCGAAGGCCTCGACAAGATCTTCATCAAGGCCGGCTTCGAATGGCGTGAGCCGGGCTGCTCGATGTGCCTGGCGATGAATCCCGACAAGCTGGCGCCGGAAGAGCGTTGTGCTTCCACCTCGAATCGCAACTTCGAGGGACGTCAGGGCTTCAAGGGGCGCACGCATCTGGTGTCGCCGGCGATGGCGGCCGCGGCGGCGATCGCGGGCCACTTCGTCGATATCCGCGACTGGCGCTAAGCAACTCCAGATCATATTCGAACGGCGGTTCCTCGCGAGCCGCCGTTTTTCTTTGCCACCTTGATGAACGACCGAGGGAACGCAGACCGGGGGTCGCGACTTGTTCAAGAGCTGGAGGGCCACGCCATGTTGGTAGAACGCAACATCCAGGTTTTGAACGTTGATGTCATTGGCCAGGCCTATTCGATAGCCGCCAATTATCTGTATCGAAGCGGCGCGATCGCCGACTGCTACGGCACCGATCAGTCGCTGTTGGAAATCATCGTGCAGCTCTACCGGTCGGGCGACCGCAACAAGATTCGCATCGCCAATCGGGCGATCGCACGTTACCTCGACGGAGCAACAGGTGCCTGAACCGGTCCCGCCCGCAACTCGGCCGCCAGCGGCGCCTGACGCCGCGCTTCAGGCCGCGCTCGATCGGGTGATGACGACCTACGACCTTTTGGCCAAGCCGAG
This sequence comes from Xanthobacteraceae bacterium, assembly GCA_035565575.1. Lineage (GTDB taxonomy): Bacteria > Pseudomonadota > Alphaproteobacteria > Rhizobiales > Xanthobacteraceae > 62-47. The sequence goes on along the minus strand of DATMSE010000138.1, from coordinate 20,315 downwards.
CGCCGAGCAACGCGCCGAAGCGCAAACAAAAGTCACCGACTATCTCACCACATTGTGCGCGGCCGGCGAGACGGACATGGACCGGCTCACCGTCTGCGGATTGACTTACCTGCGCGAACGCGACGGCAGCATCGATACGGTAAAAGCGGGATTCACCGGCCTGTAATCCTCTCCTCGAAAATCACGCGCTGCTGCCGGCCGGCGTCGATATCGGCAAGACTTCGACCGCCGCCACCGCCGCCGGATCGGGCGAGGCCTCCTTCCAGCGCACCGAACCGAAGGGCCGTTCGAGCATGCGGCGCACCTTCACCGGCTCCAGGCCCCGATGGAATTTCATCGCCCGCAGGTGCAGCTTGCGCTCGGACTGCGTGGCGCGATTGCGCTGGCGCAGATAGTCGTACCAGGTCGGGCAGTGATAGCGTTCAGTCCACAGTTCCGGATCGGCGATATCGCGCGCGATCGACCAGCCATAGGCGCCGTTACGTTTCCGGCTGAGTTGAACCATCTGCATCAGCCGATAGAAAGTGCGCGCGCGATTGAGATCGACCCGGTATTCGATCTCGACGATGATCGGTCCGCTGCGTCCGGTCAGCGGCAGCTTCACTTCCGGGTCCGCCAGCAGGTCCGCCGCCTCGTCGCGTCCGCCGACCGGCGGCATCCGCATCCAGAGGCCGAGGATCGGCGAAACGAACATCGTCACGCCGGACACGACCAGCGCGCCCTCGACGCCGATCAGATCGGCAAGGTGACCCCAGCCCCAGCTGCCGATGGCGATGCCGCCGGCGATCGATGCCTGGAATGCGGCCAGCGATCGTCCCGCCACCCAGCGCGGCGCCGACAGTTGCACGCCGATATTGAACAGCGCCACCGCCAGCATCCACACCGCGCCGGCGACCACGAGAGCCGCGGCCGTGATCACCGCGAGCTTGCTGGTGGCAACCGCCACGGTCGCAACGCCCATCACCACCGCGCAAAGCCGCACCGCGGCCTCGCCGCTCATGCGCTTGCGCATCTCGCCGATATTCAGCGCGCCGATCACCGCGCCCATGCCGAATGCGCCGAGCATGATGCCGTAGGTCTGCGCTCCGCCATGCAGGAGGTCGCGCGCCACCAGCGGCATCAGGGCGGAAATCGAGCCGCCGGCGATGCCGGTAGCCAATGTGCGTCCCAGCACGATGCGGATCGAGGGCGAATTGGCGATGTAGCGGAAGCCCGAGACCATGGCGCGGGTGAGTTGTTCGCGCGGCAGCCGCGACGGCTCGGTGACGCGCCGCCACAGGAACAGCACGATGAGCAGCGGCACATAGCACAGTGCGTTGACGGCGAAGGCAGCAACCGCCCCCGCCGCAGCCACCACGATGCCGCCGATGGCAGGGCCGAAACTGCGCGCGATGTTGTAGCTGATGCCGTTCAGCGCCACCGCCGACGGCAGCGTCTCCGGCGGCACCTGCTCGCTGACGGAGGCCTGCCATGCCGGACCGAACAGCGCCATGCCGCTGCCGATGATGAAGCAGAACGCCAGCAGGATGTTGGGCGTGATCATTCCGGCCCAGGTCAGGACCGTGAGACCGCTTGCTCCGACCAAGGCGATCACCAGGGACACCAGCGACACCTTGCGGCGATCATACATGTCGGCCACCGCACCGGCCGGCATCGAAATCAGCATGATCGGCAGCATCAAGGCCGTCTGCACCAGCGCCACCTTGTCGGCGGCGGACGTCATCTGCGTCATCGCCCACGCCGCGCCGACGCTCTGGATCATCAAGCCGAGATTGGACAGCAGGCTGGCCAGCCAGATCCGCCGGAACACCCTGTGCCGCAGCGGCGCGGCGAGACCATCGGCGGACGTCGGACGTTTGGGCGGTTCGGTCATGGGAGCTTTGCTGCCTGCAAAATAGTCGTGGTTGTCCCGTGGCCGTACGGCTATGAGTCGGCGCAAACGGATTTAGGGACGATTTCCCGCGGGAGGCAAGCGATGCGCGTTTCGAGACGTGGACTACTTCTGGCCGCAGCCGCGCTGCCGCTGGCAGCCGGCGGCCGGCCCGGTCGCGTTCTCGCCCAGGGCGGCAGCCAGACCCCGCCGACGGGACAACCGGCTGCTGCGCCCGAACTGCCGCCGATCCTGTTCGTCCACGGCAACGGCGATCATGCCGCGCTCTGGATGACCACGCTGTGGCGCATGGCATCCAACGGCGTTCCGCACGACCGCATGCTGGCGTTGAATTTCACCGACCCGCTGGCGCGCGCCGACGACACCAAGCCGCAACCGTTCCGATCGTCGACCGAGGATCAGCGGGCCGAACTGGCGGCAGCCGTCGCGGCATTAAAACAGCGCACGGGCGCGGCCCGGATCGCGCTGGTCGGCAGCTCGCGCGGCGGCTATGCGATCCGCAATTTCATCAAGAACGGCGGCGGGGGCGATATCAGCCACGCGGTGCTGTGCGGCGTGCCAAATCATGGCGTCTACGCCTGGGACGACAACCCCGGCAACGAATTCAACGGCCGCGGCCCCTTCCTGACCGCTCTCAATGCCGGCGCCGATGAAGTGACCGCCGGCACAGCTTTTCTGACGCTGCGCAGCGACAACCTCGACAAATACGCGCAACCGGACGGTGCGTTCGTCGGCAAGGCCGGCCATCCCACCAACGTGACCTTTGCCGGACCGGAACTGCGCGGCGCCACCAATCTCGTGCTGGGGCCAGTCGATCACCGCGAGACCGCATTCTCGCCGCGCGCCTTCCGCGAGATCTACAAGTTCATCGCCGGGCGCGAGCCGGAGCGCATCGCCATCGTTCCCGAGAGCGAGGTCAAGCTCAGCGGTCTCGTCACCGGTCTCGCCGGCGGCGTTCCGACCAACCGCCCGGTGGACGAAGCCGCGCTGGAAATCTATCGCGTGGCGCCCGATACCGGCGAGCGGATCGGCGGCGCGATCCACGCGGCGAAAACGATGGCCGACGGCCGGTGGGGGCCGGTGCAGGTGCAGCCCGACTGGTGCCTCGAATTCGTGCTCAACGTGCCCGGCACGCCGATCACCCACATCTATCGTTCGCCGTTCGCCCGCTCGTCCGATGTCGTGCATCTGCGCCCTGCGCAACCACTCGGCAAGACCAATAACGGCATCGGCGCGCTGGTGATGATGTCGCGGCCGCGAGGCCATTTCGGCCTGCCCCGCGATATCGTCCTGTTGAACGGCAAGGTGCCGAATGACGTCAAGGCCGGCGTGCCGACCGACTCGGTGACCATCGCCCGCCTGCCGGCCTCCGACATCGGCCGGCCGATCGTAGCGATGTTCAACGAGGAACGGATCGTGGCGCGATCGTGGCCGGCATCGCAGAATCATGTCTCGATCGCCGAACTGACCTCGTGACTGGCGTTTCTTGCGGGAGCCTTGCAGGCGCCCAGATTTTATCATCAGATCGCGAGCGGCGAATGGTTCGCCGTTCGGCAATAGGCCGCTCCAGATAGTCATGAGGCTCACGTGAGCATCGCCGACGTCATCGATCCGCCCGTTGGCCGTCCACCGCTGGTACCGCCGTTTCCACCGCGCGCCGCCGAATCCATGGGGCTGTTCGGACGCATCGCCGCGATCCGCAAAAGCACCATCGGCAGTTGGGGCCAGCGCGCCTACGAGGACGACGTCATCCGCGGCCGCTTCTTCGGTCACAGCAGCTTCATCCTGAATACGCCCGACACCATCCGCCACGTGCTGGTGGAGAATTACGAGAACTATACCCGCACGCCGGCCGGCATCCGCGTGCTGCGGCCGATGCTGGGCGAAGGCCTGCTGCTGGCGGAAGGCCGCAACTGGAAACACCAGCGCCGCACGCTGGCGCCGGCGTTCACGCCGCGCGCGGTGACGACATTGGTGCCGCACATGGTGTCCGCGATCGACGAAACCGTTGCCGCGCTCGATGCGCGGCGCGATCAGCCGACGGACCTGCGCGAAGCGATGCAGCATATGACGCTGGAGATCGCCGGCCGCACCATGTTTTCGTTCAGCATGGCACATCACGGCGCGACCCTGCGCAACTTCGTCATCGAATACGCATCGCGATTGGCGCGCCCGCATTTCTTTGATCTGCTGCTGCCGACGGGCTGGCCGAGCCCGCAGGACATTTCGCGCGCCCTGTTTCGCAGGCGCTGGACCCGCTTCATTCAAGCGCTGATCGCCGAACGCCGCGCCGCCGGCAAGGCCGAGGACGCGCCGCCGCGCGATCTGTTCGAACTGATGGTGGCGGCACGCGATCCGGAAACCGGACAGGCCTTTTCCGACCAACAACTCGGCGATCAGGTCGCGACCATGATTCTCGCCGGACACGAAACCACGGCGACAGCGCTGTTCTGGTCGCTGTATCTGCTCGCGCTCGATCCGGCGACGCAGGACGAGGTGGCCGCCGAAGTCCGCGGCGTTGCCGTCAACGATGCCAACGCGATCGAACGGCTGAAATTCACGCGCGCGGTGATCGACGAAACCATGCGCCTGTATCCGCCGGCCTTTCTGATCGCGCGCGCCGCTGCCGGCCCCGACACGCTCGGCAATGGTCTCGACGTGGTCAAAGGCGACGTCATTTTGATCGCGCCATGGTTGCTGCACCGGCACGAAAAACTCTGGCACGACCCCAACGCTTTCGTCCCGGAGCGTTTCGCGCCCGGCACGGCGGCACCGGATCGCTTCGCTTACTTGCCGTTCGGTGTCGGCCCCCGCGTCTGCATCGGCGCGCACTTCGCGATCGTCGAGGCGACGCTCGCGCTCGCCAAGATCATCGGCGCCTTCCATATCGAACTCGGCGACCGCGAGCCTGTGATGCCTGTCGGCGTCGTGACCACACAGCCGGATCGCTCGCCGCCGTTCCGCATCACCCGGCGTTGATCAACGGCTAGCTGCGGGAGCCCGGGCCAACCTGCCTCTTTGTTGACCTTGGAGCGGCTGCGCTGTTGCAGTAACATGGCCCCGATGAGTGAAGTGCAGGCCCTGTTCTCGATCCTGAGACAGTCCGCCGACCCTCTCGTGGCGGATGCGATTCAGCGGCTTGTGGAAACCGGCGCCGACCGCGAACTCAACCGCATCAACGTTCTGGATGTCTCGAGGAAGACGGGGCTGCCGGAAGAACCCGTCATCGCCGGCTTCCTGCACGCCTCCCGCATCGGCCTGTTCGACATGTCCTGGAACGTGTTGTGTCCCGGTTGCAGCGGCGTGCTGGATTCCCACAGCTCCCTGAAGTCGCTGCGCCACGACGACTACAACTGCGCATTGTGCGCGGCCGGCTATGAGGCCTCCGTCGATGAGGGCGTGGAGGTCGCCTTCACCGTCAGCCCGCGGGTGCGGCGGATCGCGGCGCACGATCCCCACTCGCTGCCGCTTTGGGAATATGCACGCCAGATCTTCTGGAGTTCGGGTGTCGAGATCGACGACGCGACCTTTCCGCAACTCATCGAAGAGGTGACGCTGGAGGCGATCGAACTGCCGCCGGGGGAAAAAGCGCTGCTATCGCTGCAACTGCCGAGCCAGTTTTGCATCGTGTTCGAGCCGGTGACCCACACCGCGCACTTTCTCGACGTGCGCGGCGAGCCGACCCGCGAGCGACAACAACTTTCGGTGATCTATACCGGCAAGGAGGCGCCGACCGGAACGATCCCGATGCGGCCGGGACCGCTGCGGCTCTCGCTCGAGAACCAGGTCCACGTCCGGGTGCTGCCCTCGGTCTGGATCGCCGGCGACGCGCTGCATGAGTTGCTCGGCAAGCGCAAGCCGATCCTCACCGCCAAGCGGATTCTCGCCAACCAGACATTCCGCGATATCTACAAAGCGGACAATCTGACCATCGACCAGCGCCTCAAGATCACGTCGCTGACCTTCCTGTTCACCGACCTGAAAGGTTCGACAGCGCTTTACGAGCGTGTCGGAGACCTCGCGGCATTCGATCTGGTGCGCGCGCATTTCCAGGCGCTGCTCGACATCATCGCCAACGAGGCCGGCGCGGTGGTGAAGACCATCGGCGATGCGGTGATGGCCACCTTCGTCAGGCCGGAGCAGGCCTTCGCAGCGGCGCTGCAGATGCGCAAGGCGATGGACGCGCTCAACGAAGCGCGCGGCACCGCCGATCTCGTGCTCAAGATCGGCATTCATGAAGGGCCTTGCCTCGCGGTGATGCTGAACGAGCGTCAGGATTACTTCGGCCAGACGGTGAACATCGCCGCGCGGGTTCAAGCGCTCTCGACATCGCAGGCGATTCACGTGACCGGTCCGATCATCGATACGCCGGCCGTCAACGCCATGCTCGATGGCGCGTCGATTGCACCGATCCGCAAGCATGCGGCGCTGCGCGGCATCGCCGACAAAGTCGTGGTGTACGAAATTCCGTGATTATCCGGCGGTTCGCGAACAGTTGGAAAGAGCCGGCGCAGGCAGGTTACGGAACGGTAATTTCGCTGCCCGGAACCCAAAATGGATTGCCAGCGTTGCATTTTCAGGCCATAGCGCCGCCCGAGCCGCAACCTTTTTCAGCAATTCGCAGGAACACCGATCAATGCTGGATCGATTACGTCAGTTCATTGCCGAGGTGACGTCGCCTCTGACCCAGGACAATCGCCCTTTCGACGAGTCCGATTATCGTCTCGCGGCAACGGCCCTGCTGATCCATGTGGTGTCCCTCGACGGCGAGCCCTCGGAGGTGGAGAAGCGCAAGCTGCATACGGTGCTGCAATCCCGCTTCCAGCTCGATGCGGCAACCGTCACGCAAATGATCGCCACCGCGACCTTGATGGAAGGCGAAGCGGTCGACCTTTATCGCTTCACCAGCGTGATCATGCGGTCAGTCGATGAGGAGGGGCGCAAGCGCATCGTCGAGATGATGTGGGAGCTGGTCTATGCCGACGGCAATGTCAGCGAATTCGAGGACAACGTGATGTGGCGCGCCGCCGACCTGCTTGGCGTCTCGTCGCGCGACCGCATCGAACTCAAGCATCGGGTCGCCAGCAATCGCCCCGATACGGTGACGCAGTAACGCCGGCCCGCAAGACCGACTTCGCCGGCCGCGCAGTTGCAGGCGGCGTTTCCTGATTATGTGATAGCTGAATTTTCCAGGGCGCCGAGCCGCCGCGTCGGTATTCCAAGTCTTTGCGAGTCAGTCATTTGATGACCCAATGTGTCACCCTCGTTACCGGCGCATCGTCGGGCATCGGCTCTGAGCTGGCGCGGGTTTTCGCCGCCCGCGGCCATCATGTCGCGCTGGTGGCGCGCCGGGCGGATCGGCTGACGGCCCTCGCCGATTCCATTGTTGCCGATGGAGGCATCCGTCCGCTCGTCCTTGCCTGCGACCTGACGCATGCGGACGCGGCGGACATCATCGCGGCCGCCCTCGCGCACGCGGGGGTCGAGGTCGATACGCTGGTCAACAATGCCGGCTTCGGCCTGTTCGGCGAGGCGATCGAACTCGATCACACCCGGCAGCTGGACATGATCACGGTCAACATCCGCGCGCTGACCGACCTGACCCTGCGCTTTGCCGACAGCCTGATCCGCCACCGCGGCGGCCTGCTCAACGTGGCCTCGGTGGCGGCTTTTCTGCCCGGCCCCGGCATGGCCGTCTATTACGCGTCCAAAGCATATGTGCTGTCGTTCACCGACGCGATGCATAACGAACTCGGCCGGCGCGGTGTCCGCGTCACGGCGCTCTGTCCGGGACCGGTGCCGACCGAATTTCAGGCACGTGCGGGATTCCATGCGGGAATGGATTCGGCCCTGCTCAGCGTCTCGCCGGCGGCGGTGGCGCTGGCCGGCTATCGCGGCCTGATGCGCGGACGGCGCGTCGTGCTGCCGGGCGCCGGCATCCGCGCGATTCCCTTCATGTTGCGATTCGTGCCGCGCGGCCTGGTGCTGTCGATGGTCGGCCTGATCCAGCGACGTCGGTAAATGACGGTTGCCTTGTTTCGGCCGCGGTGGCGGTTATTAAAAATTTACCAACCCGGATAATTCTCGAATCATGGTGTCGCGCGCACGACGCGCCGGACAAGAACGCACGATGTCGATTCGCTCGGCCAATTTTCGGACTGCCGCGACGCTCAGGAATTTCGGCGACGACCGCCGCCCGGTGCTGGTGGTGCTGCATCAGGAATCGTCGACGCCGGGCCGGGTCGGCAATACGCTGCGGGCCCTCGGCTACACGCTCGATATCCGCAAGCCCCGCTTCGGCGACCGCTTGCCCGCCACGCTCGATGACCACGCCGGCGCGGTAATCTTCGGCGGCCCGATGAGCGCCAACGATCCGGATGCCTTCATCCGCATGGAGATCGACTGGATCGCGGTGCCGCTGCGGGAACGGCGCCCCTATCTCGGCATATGCCTCGGCGCGCAGATGCTGGCGAAGCAGCTCGGCGCGACGGTTGCGCCTCATGCCGAAGGCCGCGCCCAGATGGGCTATTACCCGATCCGGGTCACCGAGGCCGGCCGTGCACTGTGCGGGCCATGGCCGGATCAGGTCTATCAGTGGCATTGCGAAGGTTTCACGCTGCCTCATGGCAGTGAACTGCTGGCCGCGTGCGATGAATTTCCGGCGCAGGCGTTTCGTGACGACACCGCCGTCGGACTGCAGTTTCACCCCGACGTCACCACCGCGATGATGCATCGCTGGACCACGCACGGCGCCGAACGCCTGTCGTTGCCGGGCGCGCAGCCGCGCGCGGCACATTTCGCCGGGCGCGCGGTTTACGATGCGGCCGAACGCGCGTGGCTGACCGCCTTCCTGCAGCAGTGGCTTCGTTGCGGCGAACCGCGCGCCAGCGGCCTCATTCTGGCGCAAGCCGCGGAGTAATTTCCGCGCGGCGGGATCGCCGCGCAGGAAACCCCGTATCGTCTTCCGTCAAAGCCCGCTAAGTTTTTTGGGCCACTGCATCTAGCCGGGAGCCGATCCGCATGACTGTCGAGGCGTTCGCCGCATTGCTCCGTGCATTCACGCTGTCCGCCGAATCCGGCGACGGCGCCCGCTTCGCGGCGCATTTCACCGAGGACGCGGTCTATCACGATTACATCTATGGTCCGCATCAAGGCCGCGCCGAGATCGCGCACATGCTGCAGGACATGTTCCACCGTGATGCCACCGATTATCGCTGGGAAATGTTCGATCCCGTCTTCAACGGCACCATGGGTTACGCGTGGTCGCTGTCGAGCTTCACCTCCACCATCCCGCAATTCGCAGGACAGCGCGTGGTGATCGACGGCATGAGCCGCTTCATCATCCGCGACGGGCTGATCGCGGAGTATCGCGAATCGGTTAACGGCGGGGTGGCAATGGCGCAGCTCGGCGTCGCGCCGGAACGGATGAACAAGGTTTTCAACCGGTGGGCCGGCTGGCTCAGGGAACGACCCGAGACCGTCGCCTATCTTGCACGGCCGAAAGCCGGCGCCATGGACACATAACGGAGGACGCGATGGGCTATCAGGAGATTCTTTACGGTGTCGAGGATCGCATCGCGACCATCACGCTCAACCGGCCGGACCGCATGAATGCGTGGACGCCAACGATGGAACGCGAGGTTCGCGAGGCGATGGGCAAGGCGGCGAATGATGACGATGTCCGTGTCATCGTCCTCACCGGCGCGGGCCGCGCCTTCTGCGCCGGCGCCGACATGGACGCGCTGAAGGAGCTCGACCCGAACGACATCAAGACGCGCGGCAACGACATGCCGGCATTCGACATGAACCGGCGCGCGGACTGGCAGTCCCGCTATGGCTTCTATCCTTCCATCGCCAAACCGATCATCGGTATGCTGAACGGTGCCACCGCCGGCATCGGGCTCGTGCATGCGCTCTACTGCGACATGCGCTTCGCCGCCGACAACACCGTGTTCACCACCGCCTTCGCCCGGCGCGGCCTGATCGCCGAACACGGCATCAGCTGGATGCTGCCGCGAATCGTCGGCCACGCCAACGCCCTGGACCTGTTGCTCTCGGCGCGGCGCGTCTCCAGCGAGGAGGCGCTTCGGATCGGGCTGGTCAATCGGCTCTGCCCGCCGGACCAGCTTCGCGCGCAAACCTATGCCTATGCGCGCGACCTTGCCGACAATGTCTCGCCGTCGGCCATGGCGGTGATCAAGCGCCAGCTCTATGAGGTGCCGTTCCAGACGCTGGCGGAAGCCACCATCGACGCCAACCGCGACATGGTCCGGGCGCTGGAGAGCGCCGATTTCCGCGAGGGCGTTGCCAGTTTCATGGAAAAGCGGCCGCCGCGATTTACGGGGCGGTGAGAGGGATAAATGGGTTTGCGGAGGTTACCAGCCCGGCTTCGCCCTTCGGGCTACGCCGCGGCAGCCTTCACTTGCTTCGCCTTCGATAGCTTGGAATGTGGCTCGCCGAGCCGTAGCTGGCGAAGCCGGCGAAGGCTGGTGGAGCCAGGGAGGATCGAACTCCCGACCTCGTCATTGCGAACGACGCGCTCTCCCAGCTGAGCTATGGCCCCGTTGCAGCGTGGCGACTGGATCTGCGCCACCGCAAGTGGGCGTCATTTAAATCCCGGCCGACACCAAGTCAAGGATGCCGCGCGGCCCGCCATCGCCGCAAAAATGGCCGGAACTTCCCTTGTTTAGCGGGGGGTGAACCGATAGTTTCCGGGCCACCGACACCGCCCCGCGACCAACCCGCGAGTTGCTCCCGCCATGCGCGCCATTCTCGATATCGTCCTCATCGTCCTCGATCTCTATGTCTGGCTGCTCATCGCCTCCGCCATTCTGTCGTGGCTGGTCGCCTTCAACGTGGTCAACACCCGCAACCAGTTCGTCGCCGCGATCGCCGAGTTCCTCTACCGCATCACCGAGCCGCTGCTGGCGCCGATCCGCAATTTCATGCCCAATCTCGGCGGCCTCGACATTTCGCCGATCATCCTGATCCTGATCATCATGTTCATTCAGCGGGTGATCACCTACTACATCTACCCCGCCGTGTTCTGAGCCCCGGCCGGCCGGTGCCGATGGATCCTTGGCGTTATTCCATCCAGGGCATCAGCGTGGCGCTGCGCGTCACCCCGCGCGGCGGCCGCGATGCGATCGACGGGATCGAGACGCTGGCGAACGGCAGGAGCGTCGTGAAAGTCCGGGTGCGGGCCATCGCCGAGAGTGGCGAAGCCAATCGCGCCGTGATCGATCTGCTCGCCAAGGCGCTCGGCGTCCCCAAGCGGCAGGTTCGTCTCTTGACGGGCGCGACCTCGCGGCTCAAGCAGATCGCGATCGACGGCGACCCCCACAAGCTCGGCGAGGCGCTGCGCCACCTGACCACCGCGCCGACAGACGACGACCCCAATGGCGAGAGGACGACATGACTGCGCGCATCATCGATGGAAAACAGATTGCCGCCGAGCTTCGCGGGCGCGTCGCCGATGAAGTCGCGCGGGTTCAGCGCGACCATGACCTGACACCGGGCCTTGCGGTGGTGCTGGTGGGCAACGACCCCGCCAGCGAGGTCTATGTGCGCAGCAAGCACAAACAGTCGCAGGCCGCCGGCATGGCTTCGTTCGAGCACGTGCTGCCGGCGGACGTGTCACAAGACAAGCTGCTGGCCCTGATCAGCCGGCTCAACCGCGATCCCGCCGTCCACGGCATCCTGGTGCAACTGCCGCTGCCGAAGGGATTCGACACCGAGGCCGTGATCGCGGCGATCGATCCGGCCAAGGATGTCGACGGGTTGCACCCCAACAATGCCGGACGGCTGGCGGGCGGGTTGCCGGCGCTGTCGCCCTGCACGCCGCTCGGCTGCATCATTCTGACCAAGAGCGTCCATGAGTCGCTGGAAGGGATGGATGCACTGGTGATCGGCCGCTCCAATCTGGTCGGCCGCCCGCTGGTGCAACTGCTGCTCAATGAGAACGCCACCGTCACCATCGCGCATTCGCGCTCGCGCGACCTGCCGGAGCTGTGCCGTCATGCCGATCTGGTCTACGCCGCGGTCGGCCGTCCGGAAATGGTGCGCGGCGACTGGATCAAGCCCGGCGCGACCGTGATCGACGTCGGCATCACCCGCCTGCCGGGTAGCGACGGCAAGACCCGGCTGGTCGGCGACGTGGCCTTCACCGAGGCGCTGGCGACCGCCGGCGCCATTACGCCGGTGCCGGGCGGCGTCGGCCAGATGACCGTGGCATGCCTGCTGGTGAACACGCTGCGCGCCGCCTGCGCGATCCGCGGCCTGCCACCGCCGGCGGTGTGACCAATCGGATGATGCCCTGACGCGATCCTGAGGTGGCGATGCACTTGCATCGCCCTCGAACTTTTCGAGGCGTCACGCGTCGCCTGTCGCGCCTATCGGGTGACGCCTTCGATTCGATGTTCCGTTGATTGATCTATCCCGCGCTGCTCTGGATCAGCCGCCGGTAGAAGCGGATCATGTCAGCATAATTCGCAATGCTGAGCCGCTCATTTGTGCCGTGGAAACGCTTGAGATCATCCGAGGTCGCGCGCACCGGCGAAAAGCGGAAGATGTTGTCGGTCAGCCCGGCATAATGCCGCGAATCGGTGGCGGCGATCATCAATCCCGGCGCGACGATCACGTCCGGAAAAATCTCGCGAATGGTCCGGTTGAGGATGCGATAGCCGGCGCTGGCCGTGCCCGTCACCGGCGGTGGATCGGTATTGCCGAGAAACGGCGCGATCGTGATCCGCTCGTTCCTGACCGTCTCGCGCACATGGGCGGTGACGCTGGCCTGCGTGTCGCCCGGCAGCAGCCGGAAATTCACCGTCGCTTCGGCATTGCCGGGCAGGACGTTGTCCTTGTCGCCGGCATTGAAGATGGTCAGTGCGGTGGTGGTACGCACCATCGCCCGCGTCGGGCCGGACTTGTCGAACTCGCGTACCAGGAGCGGCTTGAACAGCCAGAGATTCGACAGCACGACGCGATTGAAGCCGCTCATCTCCGGCGCCAGCGTCGCGAACATCTCACCGACGGCGCCGCGGACCCGCGCCGGCAGACTGTGATCCTCGAGCCGCGCCAGCGCGGCAGCCATCATGCCGATGGCGGTATCGCGCGGCGGCATCGAGGAATGCCCCGGCGTTGCGCGCGCGGTCAGCACCAGCGTGGCGTAGCCCTTTTCCGCGATGCCGATCAGCGCAGCCGGCTTGTCGAGGCCCTTCATGATGCCGTCGGTGATCAGCAGGCCTTCGTCGAGCACGAAATCAAGTTTGACGCCGCGCGAGGCGAGCAGCGCCGAGATCTCTTTGGCGCCGCGCTGGCCGCTCACCTCCTCGTCATGTCCGAAGGCAAGATAGACGGTGCGCGTCGGCCGAAATCCGTCCTTGGCCATCTGCTCGACGGCTTCGAGAATCGCGTAGAGATTGCCCTTGTCGTCCCACGAGCCGCGCCCCCAGATGAAACCGTCGGCGATGACGCCGTCGAATGGCGGATGCTGCCAATCCTTCTCGGTGCCCGGCGCGACCGGAACGACATCCTGATGCGCCAGAAGGGCGATCGGCTTCGCCGCCGGCTCGCTCCCCTCCCAGGTGTAGAGCAGGCTGTGCCCGCCGACGATCTCGCGCTTGGCGACCGCGTGGAATGCCGGAAAACTGGCGGCGATATGCGCGCGCAGGCCGCGCAGCGCATCAGCATCCTGCTCGGGATTCAGGAAGTTTGAAATGGTCCGGAAGCGGATCGCTTCGCTGAGCCGCGCAGCCGCGCCCTGCTCGTCGACATCGGCGCGGGCAAGCGCGCCGACCTGAATCTGCCGCGAGCTTTGGCGCAGCGTATTCACGGCGACGACGCCCGCCAGCACCACGACGGCGGCAAGAATGACGGCAAGCCCGCCACCGACCCATGTCATCAGCCGCCGCATGAACCTTGCCCCCCGCGTCGCGATCCGCGATCTTACGCCTTCTTGGCGCGCTCGATGCCTTCGAGGATCAGGCGATGAGCCTCGTCCGCGCCGCCCCAGCGCAGCACCTTGACCCACTTGCCTTTCTCCAGATCCTTGTAGTGCTCGAAGAAATGCTGGATCTGCTGCAGTGTGATGTCGGGAAGGTCGCTGTAAGTGCGAATCTTGTCATAGCGCTGCGTCAGTTTCGAGGTCGGCACCGCCACAATCTTCTCGTCGCCGCCCGCTTCGTCTTCCATCAACAGCACGCCGACCGGCCGGATCGCGATCACCGCGCCGGGGACGATGGCGCGCGTGTTGGCGACCAGCACGTCGCACGGATCGCCGTCACTCGACAGCGTATGGGGAATGAAGCCGTAATTTCCCGGATAGCGCATCGCCGTATAGAGAAAGCGATCGACGACAAGCGTACCGGCCTTCTTGTCCATCTCGTACTTGATCGGCTCGCCGCCGACCGGCACTTCGATGATGGCGTTGACCTCATGGGGCGGATTCGCTCCGAGGGAAATGGCGTCAATACGCATGGTAGGCTCCGTGGTTTAAATCGATCGGCGCGAAACGCGACACGCCATCGTCATACGCGAATTGGCAGAAAAAAGCTTAAAAGAGCGGCGGCACTTGTCCGACCTTGACCGGGCCCAGCATGACGGCGCCATCGGCGAAGCGCAGCGGAAAGGCCCGTGCCGGCTTGCCCTCGAGCTCGGCCGGATTGCCGAGCGCGTTGACGCTGGCGGTCAGACCGGCACTGGCATTCTGGCGCACCACCTTGCCGAGGCCGGGGATCATCCTGTCCAGCGAGCCCAGCAGGCTGTTGACGTCCTCTGCCCGGACCCCGGGCGCGACCCGATCCAGCGTGGCCTGCGGCACCCCTTCCTCCAGCATCTTCTCGATGCCGAGCAGCGGGATCACCTGTTCCAGACCTGCCACCGTCATTTGCAGTTCGCCGTCCAGATTGCCGTTCGCCGTCAGGCCGAGGGACCCGGCGGCCACGGCTACAAGATTGCCCTGCTGAATGCGGGAACGCTCGATCTCGATCTTGCCGCCGGCCGCCTGAATGTCCCGAAATCGCTCCGGCCAGGGCTTGGGCCGGAAGTCCTTCAGACCGGTGAGCCGCGCGCCAACCAAAACGTCGAAGGGCGCCGCGAGCACGGGATGAACATCGTGAAGGCTGGCCTGCGTCATGTCCACCGCCACGTCGATCACTGGATGATCCGGCGTCGACATCGCCGCAAGCTGGGTATGAAGCTCGGCATGGGAGGCGCGCGCGAGCGGCACGGCGACGCCGCTGTTCACACGGTCCACCGCGGGCGCGTCAAAGACCAGCGCCACGCGGTCGGGAACATCGGGCAGTCCGGCGATGCTGCTGCGCGCGATCTTCCAATTGATCTGAATCGCCGGCGGTTCGCCGCGTGGCGCCATCGTCGCCGGGGCGCTGAATTCCGCGATCAGCAGGCCCGGCGTGTAAACCTGCCCGATGACCAGAATCTTGCCGAGCCGCGCCGTCATCGGCGCAGCCGCAGCACCATCGGCGGTCTGCGATACCAGCGTGACGCTGGCATCCTCGCAGGTCACCTCGAGGCGGAACGGGAAGCCGGCGACCGAACGCTTGCCGCAGTCATAGATCCGGCCAGCCTTCGCCTCACGTTCGCGCCAGACATCGACCCTCCGGTCGACCTGCGAGGCGGCATAGAACCAGAACGCGCTCCAGCCGATCGCCGCGATCACGACCAGGACAGGCATCACGAATACCGGCCACAACGGCCGCTGGCGCGGGACTTTTATCGAATCGGACATCGGCGACCTTAACGAAACGAATCCGGCAATTTTGGACAATCCGGCCTGTCATTGCAGAACTCCCGTCTTGCACGAAGACAGGCGAACCGCAAATATCCGACCGACTTCAGCGACCAACCAGGGAATTTCAGGCCAATGCAGTTCGATGACGTCATCCTCGGCCGCCGGAGCATCCGCGGATACAAGCCGGATTCGGTCCCGCGAGCGCTGATCGAGGAGATCATCGCCTTGGCGATGCGCGCGCCGTCGTCGATGAATACCCAGCCATGGAATTTCTACGTCATCACCGGCGAACCGCTCGATCGAATCCGGGCCGGAAATACCGAACGGATGGTGGCCGGCATCCCGCAATCGCGCGAATTCCGCACGGGTCAGCCTTTTACAGGCCAGCACCGCGACAGGCAAATCGGCGTCGCCAAGCAATTGTTCGCGGCCATGGGAATCGCGCGCGACGACAAGGACATGCGGCAAGACTGGGTTCTGCGCGGCTTCCGCCAGTTCGACGCGCCCGTCTGCATCATCGTGACCTATGATCGCGTGCTCGACGGCAGCGACGACACGCCCTTCGATTGCGGCGCCGTCGCCACCGCTCTGGTCAATGCCGCGTGGTCGCGCGGCCTCGGCGCCGTGATCAACAGCCAGGGCATCATGCAGTCGCCGGTGGTTCGTGAGCATGCCAAGATCCCCGACGATCAGGTCATCATGAAAAGCATCGCCCTTGGATGGCCGGACGAGAGCTTCCCGGCCAACGCGGTGGTCTCCGAACGCAAGTCGGTCGAGGAAGCCACGGTCTTTGTGGGCTTCGACGATTGACCCCGCACGTCCTCCCAAGTGTCCGTCACCGCTGAAATGACGAATCATGCTCTAGCTGAACTGCCGGACGGCGATCTGTGGGTCTTCGGTTACGGCTCGCTGATGTGGCGGCCGGGCTTTGCATTTGAAGAACAGTTGCCGGCGCGGCTGATCGGCGCTCATCGCGCATTGTGCGTTTATTCCTTCGATCATCGCGGCACGCCCGAACGGCCGGGCCTCGTGCTGGGCCTCGATCGCGGCGGAGCCTGCCGCGGCATCGCCTTCCGGGTCGCCGCAGCGCGGCGCGAGGAAACCGTGGCCTATCTTCGGGAGCGCGAGCAGACCACCAACGTCTACCACGAAGTCACGCGCGCGGTGTGGCTGCAGAACGATCCGCGACAGCGCGTGAGCGCGCTCACCTACATTGTCGATCGCGGTCATGTGCAATATGCGGGACGGCTGTCACTGCAACAGCAGCTCCATTACGTGCGGCAGGGGCACGGCCGTTCGGGCGCAAATCGCGATTATGTGCTGTCCACGGTGAAGTCCATCGAGATGCAGGGATTCCACGACGCGCCACTGCACCAGCTCGCAACGCTGCTGCGCGCGGAGTCCCCCTCGGATCGCGCAGCGGCGGAATCCTGACAGCGTTTTTTTTGCGACTGATGGACTTAAGACGCGAGCTTGCGCGCGCCGCTATACCTTCGCCGACGATGGGCCCGGTACGCCGCCGAACAATTGCGCCTGCTCGGCCCGCCCGGCCTCGATCAGGCGATGGCTGGCCTGCTCGATCGCCGCGCTGACGCGCGCGACGAATTCATCGCGCGGCAATCCCGGCGGCAGCGGATCGAGAAACTCCACCACCAGCGTGCCCGGGTAGCGCAGAAAGCTGCGGCGCGGCCAGAACAACCCCGAATTCAGTGCGACAGGCACGCATGGCGCGTCGGCGCCGGCATAGATCAGACCGACGCCGGCCTTGTAGCTGGGCGGCGCATCGACGGCCCGGCGCGTGCCTTCCGGAAAGATGATGAGCTGACGCCCGCCCCTCACGACATCGCGCGCGCGGCGAGCGACCTCGATCAGCGCCTTGCCACCTGCCGTGCGGTTGATGGCGATCATCTCGGCTTTTCGCAAATACCAGCCGAAGAACGGAATGCGGAGAAGCTCGCGCTTGAGCATATAGACCGGCTGGTCGAACAGCGGCAGCAGCGCAAAAGTTTCCCACATCGACTGGTGCTTGGCGGCAACGATGAGCGGACCCGCGGGAATCTTCTCGACGCCCCGGAATTCCACCTTGGTCCCGCAGATCACCCGCTGCAGCCAGATATTGCTGCGCGCCCAGTATTTCGCCACAGTGAGAATCCCTTGCCGCGGCATCAGGAAAGTCGGCAACGCGGCAAGAATCCACAGCACCAGCCAGACATAGAACAGCACGTTGTAGACCAGCGAGCGCAGAAAGATCGCGACCATCAGGATTCCTGTCAGTTGGCGCCCACTCGCGCCGTCTTCGGCGCAACCGGCCTCGGCGCCGAGGGCCGATCGATCCCACTCGGCAACAGCTCGAGTCCAAGGTCCGCGAGGCGCACGCGGATTTCGGCCGCAACATATTTCACATATTCGGACAGCAAAAGCCGCATCGCCGCGCCATTGGTCCACCACGGCTCGTCGCGCCACCGGTCGCTGACCACCGCGAACGGGATCAGATCGATGTCCGGCATGGCATGGGACATTTCGACGATGGCGCGCGGCATATGATAGTTCGACGTCACGACGATCAGCGAGCGGAACCCGCGCTGGTGCGCCCAGCGGCGCGTTTCGGCGGCATTGCTGCGCGTATTGACCGCGGAGCGATCGAGATCGGCACAGCAATCGAGCAGCGCCTGGCTGTCCGGCACCGAACGCGAGATGTCGCTGATGCCGTTGGTTGGGTGCACGCCGGAAATCAGCAGCCGCTTGCCGTAGCCCTTGGCCAGCAATTCCACCGCATCGGAGACTCGCGAGGAGCCGCCGGTGAGCACGACGATGCCATCAGCATTGCTCGACGGATTCAGTTCGGCCACGCGCAGTTGCGACAGGAAGCCGACGAAGCCGAGCGCGGCGCCGAAGAAGCCAATGGCCAGAACGGCGACGATCAGCGCACGCAGCCAGCCGCGCGGGCGGGCAGGCGCCGCCGCGGTCTCCGGCAAAGTCTGGTCCACACGCTCGTCCATCACGCTCTGATCAAAAACCTACTCCATCCAGGTGGCGCGTCCGCACATCGCGCGCGTCGATTTTAGCATTTGCAGGCCGTTTCGGCAGGCCTTCGCGCCATATTCAGATCAGGGAGCGACCGCTTCCCGAGGCAATCGCCGGCGCCCGTGCTCTGGACGGTCGGACACTGCACGCGCGCGATCAACCGATGTCGTCCAGCGTCGCGAACAGCGTGCGGCGCGAAGCCCAGCCGGTGACAGCCGCGATCAAAATCGCTTGAGCCGCCAGCACCAGATAGCCCGAGGGCTGCAGGGCGAAGGTGCCGAGCAGCGCCACGAACTGGTCGCCCGTCGGCGTTCCGGCAAACCAGCCGGCGATGGATTCCGAGAAGCCGAACAGCAGCATCGCGGCGCCGCCGCCGAGAATGCCGCCCTCCAGTCCGAGACGCAGAAAGTGTCGCAAGAACCGGTTGGCGATGTAGCGATCGCTGGCGCCGACGAAGTGCAGCACCTCGACGATGGGACGATTCGCCGCCATTGCGCCCCGGGTGGCGAACGAGACCGAGATGACGGTGGCGATCACCACCAGCGCCAGAACCCCGAGGCCAGCCAGCACCGTGACGCCGCTCATAACCCGCATCCGCTCGACCCAGGCGCGATGATCGTCGACGCTGGCGGTCGGCGCGGCCTGCTTCAGCCTGGCGCTGAGCGCGGCGACATCGAGCTTGATGCCCTGCGTGACGCGGCCGACGATCACCCGCGGCACCGGCAGTTCGTCCAGCGACAGGCCGCTGCCGAGCCACGGCTCCAGCAGCTTGTTGGATTCCTCCCGCGAGAAGATGCGTACATCGACAATGCCCGGCTGGCTCTTGAGCACGTCCGCCGCGGCCGTCACATCGCGGTCGAGGTCGCGTCCGGCCAGCGGGCGGATCTGGATGGTGAGTTCGCTCGCGACGTCGGACTGCCACTCGGCCGCCGAGGCGCGCACCAGCAGCACCACGCCGGTGGTGATGCAGGCCAGAAACGTCATGATCGCGACCACCACCACCAAAGCGCGGCCGACGATCGAGCCGCGCGGCACGATCGGCGAGACATTGCGTGCCTTGGCCGGAACTTGCGGTCGCTCGTGACCGAGGTCCATCAAGGCATCGCGTCGGTCGCTGCCTTTACTCATAGATATGCAGCCGCCCCTGGTGCAGCACCAGACGCCGCGCCTCGTACTGATCCATCAGGCCGATATCGTGTGTTGCGATGACGACAGCCGTGCCGGATTTGTTGAGTTCGATGAACAATCGCAGCAGGCGGCGGCCGAGAGTCGGATCGACGTTGCCGGTCGGCTCGTCGGCCAGCAACAGGTTCGGCCGCGCGATCACCGCCCGCGCGATGGCCGCGCGCTGCTTCTCACCGCCGGAGAGGATCGGCGGCAGCGCATCCATCCGCTCGCCGAGGCCGACCCATTTCAGCAGATCGATGACTTCGCGACGATAGGTGGATTCGGCGCGGCCCATGACGCGGAACGGCAATGCCACGTTTTCATAGGTCGTCATGTGATCGAGCAGGCGGAAATCCTGCAGCACGATCCCGATGCGCTTGCGCAGATCGGCGATCTCGTTCTTGCCCAGCAGCGAGACGTCATGCCCGAACAGGTTCACCAGTCCGCGCGTCGGCCGCAGCGACAGGAATAAAAGTCGCAGCA
>DATMSE010000137.1:0-3126 GCA_035565575.1 Xanthobacteraceae bacterium | reverse complement strand
GGCCGGGCGCGTGATCCTTGCGTTCGACGGCGAGGCGGGCGAAGCGTTCGATCGCATACGTGAAACGTTCGTTGCGGAATCCTTCGGCGAACGCGATCCCGATTGCGCCGGCATCGCCGCCCCGGTGTTTGGTGCGGATGGCAAACTCGTGGGCGCGGTCTCGGTGTCGGGACCGAAGTCGAGGTTCACTGATGAAGCGCGGCAGGTGATGGCGATGCGGGTGCTGCAAGGCGCGCTGCGCCTCACCCACGCCCTCGGCGGCCGCAATGATGCGATGGGTCGCGTCGCGGAGCAGGCGGCGTAGTTACGCCACAGCTCATTCCCGCCATTGCGAGCGAAGCGAAGCAATCCAGAAGGCCAAAAAGCAAGGACTGGATTGCTTCGTCGCTAGAGCCTGTCCGGTTTTGGCGGAATCGTTCCGGACGCTCCTTCACCTCTCCCCATCGGGGAGAGGTCGGAGCCGAAGGCTCCGGGTGAGGGGGATCGATCGCTATGAAGCTGTAACCCCTCACCCCAACCCTCTCCCAATTGGAGAGGGAGCGCGCATCGTTTCGTGCAGTTGTTTCCATCAGAATCGAAAACGCTCTTACGCTCCTTGCAATGACGGATGGAAAACTTACGCCGCTCCGCGCTCGCGGATCTTCGCGCCGAGCGCCAGCGCCTTTGCGAGCGCCGCGCCGGTTGCGTTGAGCGCGTCGATGCGCTCGGGTAGCCGTTCATTCATGATCCGCTGCAGCGGCCCGGTCATGGCCACTGCATGCAGCACCATGCCGTCCGGCAGCAACACCGGCACCGAGATCGCGGCGAGGCCCTCGTCAATCTCGCCGATACAGGTCGCATAGCCGCGATCGTGCACGGCCTGCAACTCGGCCTCGATCCAGGCGCGATCGTTCCGCGTGTTGACGGTGACCAGCGGCAGCGGTTGCGCCATCGCCTGAGCCACCACGGTTTTATCCTGGTATGCCATAATTGCTTTGGCCGAGGCCGCGGCATGGATCGGCATTTCAATGCCCGGCTGCACATAACCGCGCCAGCGCACATCCGGCGATTGCGACACTGCGACCACCACGCGCCCGCCGACCAGCCGCGTCAGATAACAAGTCTCGCCGCTCGCATCGGTGAGTTGCCGCAGGTGCGGACTCGCCAGCGTTGCCAGCCAATCGTCACCGACTGTGGCGTGCACCAGCCGCGTCAGGCGATCGCCCAGGTCATAGGCGCGACCGCCGACGCTTTCCTTGGCAAGGCCCGCCTTCACCAGGCCTTTCAGCAGACGGTGAGCAGTGGTCTTCGGCAACTCCAGCATCGCGGCGGCGTCCGCCAACGTCAGTGCGCCGGGAAAGGCTGCGATCAGTTCGAGCACGTCCATGTAGCGGCCGAGCGGTCCGGGAGTGATGTCGTTTGTGGCCATGAGTTGCTGCCGTCATTGCAGGTGAATGGAGCCGCTTGACTCCATCGGAATGGCTTTATATCGTTTCATAATTCAGTATACAATTCCGAAATTCGGAACTAATTCTGATCTGGAGAAGCGTGGCGGTCACCGTCCTCCGGATTCCCGACAACCGCCAAAGGACATGCGATGCGCTGCACAGCCGCATCGCCGTAAGGACGCGACGATGTATCCGGACCCGAATTCGAAATCGCAGGCGCTTTACACTCGTGCGCTCAAGAGCCTGCCCGGCGGCAACTCGCGCACCACGGTGTTCATGAAGCCGTATCCGATCTACGCCGCGCGCGGCGAAGGCTGCCGCGTCACCGATCTCGACGGCAATGTCTTCATCGATTGCATCAACAATTTCGCCTCGCTGATTCACGGCCACGCGCATCCGGCGTTGGTGAAGGCCGCGAGCGATCAGATTGCGCGCGGCTCCGCCTTCGGTCTGCCGACCGAAGCGGAAGTCGATCTCGCCGAGTTGCTGACCTCGCGTCTTCCCTCGGTCGATCAGGTGCGCTTCGCCAATTCCGGCACCGAGGCGGTGATGATGGCGCTGAAGGCGGCGCGGGCGTTCACCGGCCGGCCGAAGATCGCCAAATGCGAAGGCGCTTATCACGGCTCTTACGACTACGCCGAAGTCAGCCTCGATCCGACGCCGGAGGCGTGGGGCCGCAACGCGCCGGTGTCGGTCGCCTACGCGAAAGGCACGCCGGACAACGTGCTGGCCGACGTGCTGACGATTCCGTTCAACGATCCGGAAGCGGCGGTGTCGCTGATCCGCGAGCACGGGCGTGAGCTCGCCTGCGTGCTGGTCGATCCGATGCCGAACCGTGCTGGTCTCGTCCCGGCCGACAAAGCCTACATCGAAGCGCTGCGCGCGGTGACGCGCGAGGTCGGCGCGCTGTTGATCTTCGACGAAGTGATCTCGTTCCGCCTCGGCTATCACGGCGCGCAGGGATTGTGGGACGGCGATCCCGATCTCACCGCGCTCGGCAAGATCATGGGCGGCGGTTTTCCGGTCGGCGCCATCGGCGGCCGCACCGACGTGATGGCGGTGTTCGATCCGCGACACGGCAAGCCGGCGCTGCCGCACGGGGGTACCTTCTCGGCCAACCCGGTGACGATGCGCGCGGGCTTGGCTGCGATGCAGTTGCTGGACGAGGCGATGTTCAAGCGGCTCGATGCCATCGGCGACGCGGTGCGTGGCGGCATCGACGCCGCGTTCCGAAAGCACGGCGTGCCGGGCCGCACCGCGGGGCGCGGCTCGCTGTTGAAGATTCACTTCGCCGAGCACGACATCCGTGACTATCGCTCCGCCTATCTCAACGAGCAGGAAGCGAGACGGCAGGCGGTGTTCAACACCGGCCTGCTTAATCGCGGCATCCTCTGCGCCGGCTACGGGCTGATGGCGCTGTCGACGCCGATGAGCGACGCGGACGTTGAGACCATCGTCAGCGCTGCCGATGCGGCGATGGCGGACGTCGCGGCGCAGGCCTGATTCATCGCGCATCGATTCATCTCCAAGAAACCTGCGTGAAGCAAGCGAGGTTAAGTCATGTCCGCGACCATCGATCCGATCACGCGTTCCGTCGTCCAGCATCGGCTGAGTTCGATCGTCGCCGAAATGGGCGAGGCGATGCTGCGCACGTCGTATTCGCAAATCCTCAATTCGAGCCGCGATTTCTCGCTAGCGA
>DATMSE010000136.1:0-8553 GCA_035565575.1 Xanthobacteraceae bacterium | reverse complement strand
AACGTGCGCACCATCAAGGATGTGCCGCACCGTCTGAAAGGCCGCAGGATTCCGTCCGCCTGCGAGCTCCGCGGTGAAGTCTATATGCTGAAGCAGGACTTCCTTAAGCTTAACAAGGCGCAGGCCGAGGCGGGCGACACCGTCTTCGCCAATCCGCGCAACTCGGCCGCCGGCTCGCTGCGGCAGAAGGACGTTGCAATCACCGCCTCGCGGCCGCTGAAATTTTTCGCCTATGCCTGGGGCGAGATGATCGATCGCCCGGCCGATACCCAGCACGGCATGCTGAAATGGCTTGGCGAGGCCGGCTTTGTCGTCAATCCGCTGATCGAACTGTGCACGAGCGTCGACGAGGTGCTGGCGTTCTATCGCCGCATCGGCGAGCAGCGCGCCTCGCTCGGCTACGACATCGACGGCGTGGTCTACAAGATCGACCGGCTCGACTGGCAGGAGCGGCTCGGCTTCGTCTCACGCTCGCCGCGCTGGGCGATCGCGCACAAGTTCGCCGCCGAGCAGGCGACGACGGTGCTGGAGAAAATCGATATCCAGGTCGGGCGCACCGGCGCGCTGACGCCGGTGGCGCGGCTCACGCCCGTCACCGTGGGCGGCGTCGTGGTGCAGAACGCAACGCTGCACAATGAGGATTACATCAGAGGCATCGGCAATGACGGCCAGCCGATCCGCGATGGCATCGACATTCGCGAGGGCGATACCGTCGTCGTGCAGCGCGCGGGCGACGTGATTCCTCAGATCGTCGGCGTCGTGCTCGACAAGCGGCCGAAGACGGCAAAGCCTTATCAGTTTCCGCACATCTGTCCGGTCTGTCACAGCCATGCCGTCCGTGAGGACAGCGAGGCGGTGCGGCGCTGCACCGGCGCGCTGATCTGTCCGGCGCAGGCGGTGGAACATCTCAAGCATTTCGTCTCGCGTCTCGCCTTCGATATCGAGGGGCTTGGCGAAAAGCAGATCCAGCAATTCTATCAGGAAGGCCTGATCAGGACGCCGGTCGATATCTTCACCTTGCAGCGGCGCGACGCGCAGGCCGCGCAGAAACTCGCGGATCGCGAAGGCTATGGCGAAGTCTCGACGCGCAATCTGTTCGCGGCGATCGACGCGCGCCGCAGGATCGAGCTGCACCGGCTGATCTTCGCGCTCGGCATCCGTCATGTCGGCGAGGGCAACGCCAAGCTGCTGGCGCGGCACTACGGCACCATCGAGGCGTTCCGCGAGGCGATGCTGTCGGCCGCCGCCGCGATCACGGCGGACGGAAACACATCGGAAGCCTATCAGGACCTCAACAATATCGGCGGCATCGGCGATATCGTCGCTGACGCCGTGGTCGAATTCTTCGCCGAGCCGCGCAACATCAAGGCGCTCGATGCTTTGCTGCGCGAGATCGAGGTGTTGCCCGCCGAAAAGCCGAAGCAGACCTCGCCGGTGTCGGGCAAGACGGTGGTGTTCACCGGCTCACTGACAAGGTTCACGCGCGAGGAGGCGAAGGCGATGGCGGAGCGGCTAGGCGCCAAGGTCGCCGGATCGGTTTCGAAGAAAACCGACTACGTGGTGGCCGGCGAGGACGCCGGCTCCAAGCTCACCAAGGCGCGCGATCTCGGCGTTACGGTTGTGACCGAAGACGAGTGGCTCGACCTGATCGAGGGATAGCAAGGCAATTTCGCCGGCCGGCTTTGGCGACCGGACGTTCTATCCAGGGTTGGCGCTCAGTCCCGCCGCCTCGATGCCGGCGATGGCGCAGGCTTCGTCGTTGTCGGATGTATCGCCGCTGATGCCGACGGCGCCGAGCAGGCCGCCGTTCGAATCCTGAACCAGGACGCCGCCCGGCACCGGCACCAGCGCGCCGTCGACCAGTGCATTTACCGCGCCGATGAAATAGGGCTGCTCCTGCGCCCGCTTGAACAGGGCGCGCGAGCCCATGCCCAGCGACAGCGCGCCATAGGCCTTGCCATGGGCGACCTCACCGCGCTTGAGGCTGGTGCCGTCCTGCGCGGCGAATGCCTTCAGGCAGCCGCGCGCGTCCAGCACCGCCACGGCGAGCGGATTTAGCTGTTTCTCAAGCCCGGCCGCCAGCGCGGCGTCGATGATCTTGCGGGCTGCATCGAGCGTGAGATCGGTCATGATGTGATTCCCCTTCCAACCGTGTGATTTACGAACTGGCGGATGCGCTGTCGAGGCTCATGGCCAGGACGCGCGCTGTGTGCAGCGCACTGCGGCCGCTGCCGTCGCTGATCTGGTGGCGGCAGGAGGTGCCGTCCGCGATCAGCAGGGTTGCAGCGTCGGCTTGTCGCACTGCCGGCAGCAGGGCCGCCTCCGCCATCGCCATGGAGGTTTCATAGGTCTCTGCACCGTAGCCGAACGCGCCGGCCATGCCGCAGCAACTCGACTCGATCGGCGTCACCGACAGGTTCGGGATCAGCCGCAGCACCTGCAGTGTCGGCGTGAAAGCGTCGAACGCTTTCTGGTGGCAATGGCCGTGGACCAGCGCCTTGTCGGCGACCGGCTTTAATGGCAAGGCGAGGCGCCCCTGCGCAGCCTCGCGCGCCAGAAACTCCTCGAACAGCACGGCGTGGGCGCTGACCGCTTTCGCGTCATCGTCGCGCCTGAGCGACAGCAACTCGTCACGTAAAGTCAAAAGACAGCTCGGCTCGAGACCCACGATCGGCATGCCGCGCACGGCGAATGGCGCGAACGTCTCCACCAGCCGGTTCAGTTCGGCCCGGGCCTCGTCCACGAGCCCGACCGAGAAGAAGGTGCGGCCGCAGCAGAGCGGCTTTCGATCCTGCGCTTTGGGCAGGTGAACGCGATAGCCGGCAGCCGTCAGCACGCCGAGCGCGGCATCGAGGTTTTCGCGCTCGAAGGCGCGATTGAAGGTGTCGGCGAACAGCACTACGTCCGGACCCTCATCCGGCCCCAACGTGCCGGCCTTCGGTGCGAACCTATCGCGGCGCCAGCGTGGCAGGTCGCGTCGCAGGTCGATATCGGCGAATGTCTCCAGCATCCCGCGCAGCCACGGGCTGCGATTGCGCAGGTTTGCCAGCGGAGCGAGGCGCGCGGCCCACTCGGCATAGCGCGGCAGATAGCCGATCAGCCGATCCCGCCGCGAAAGCCCATGCTTTGCCGCGCGCGCCGCCAGCACCTCGATCTTCATTTTCGCCATGTCGACGCCGGTCGGGCATTCGCGGCGGCATGCCTTGCAGGAGACGCACAGCTTCATGGTCTCCGCCATGGCATCCGAGACCAGCGCGTCCAGCCCGAGTTGTCCGGAAATGGCGAGCCGCAGCGTATTGGCGCGGCCACGCGTCACGTCGATCTCGCTGCGCGTGGCGCGATAGGACGGACACATCACGCCGCCCTCCAGTTTGCGGCAGGCGCCGTTGTTGTTGCACATCTCCACCGCGCCCTGAAACGCGCCGGGCCAGGCCGACCAGTCGAGCGCCGTCTTCAGGTCGGATGCTGCATAGTGCGGCCCGTAGCGGAACAGCGTACGGTCGTCCATCCGCGGGGGATCGACGATCTTGCCGGGATTGAGGATGTTGTCCGGATCGAAGCGCGCCTTTACCTCGGCGAACGCCGCGGTGATGCGCGCGCCGAACATGTGCTCGTGAAATTCCGAGCGCACGATGCCGTCGCCGTGTTCGCCGGAATGCGAGCCCTTGTACTCGCGCACCATGGCGAAGGTTTCCTCGGCGATGGCGCGCATCGCCTTGACGTCCTTGTCGAGTTTGAGGTTGAGCACCGGGCGCACATGCAGGCAGCCCTCGGAGGCGTGGGCATACATGGTGCCGCGGGTGCCGTGTTTCTCGAAGATGCGGTTGAGCCGCTCGGTGTAGTCGGCGAGGTGCGGCAGCGGCACGGCGCAATCCTCGACGAATGACACCGGCTTGCCGGCTTCCTTCATCGACATCATGACGTTGAGACCGGCGGCGCGGAAATCGGCGATGGCGCCTTGCAGCGCGGGCTCGATCACGTCGATGACGCCGCCCCATCGGCGTGGCGGCCGGTCCCAGCCGAAACCAAGATCGCCCATCATCGCGTGAAGCTGCCGCAGCCGCCGCATATTCTCGGCTTGGTCGTCCTCGGTGAACTCCACCACCAGCAGCGCCTCCGGATCGCCGCGCACCGCCGCGTCGATCACCGGCCCGAACATTGCGATGTCGCGGCCAAGCGCGATCATGGTGCGATCGACCAGCTCCACCGCGATCGGCTTCAGCGTCACCAGATGCTGAGCGGCGTTCATCGCCTCATAGAAGCTGCCGAAATGGCAGACGCCGACGGCCCGGTTGCGGATCAGCGGCCACAATTGCAGTTCGATCTGCGTCATGAAGGCCAGCGTGCCTTCGGAGCCGACCAGAAGATGCGCAAGGTTGTTCGGCCGGTTGGCCGGCGTCAGCGCATCGAGGTTGTAGCCGCCGACGCGGCGCTGCACCTTCGGAAAGCGTGCGTTGATCTCGGATGCGTCGCGCGCCCCCAGCGCCAGCATGTCGCGCGTCAGCGTCGCGGCCGGATCGTTCGATGCGATGGACGCATCGTCGACCGGTCCGAAATCCATCACCGTGCCGTCCGCCAGCGCGGCGCGGATCGCGCGCGTATTGTCGCGCATGGTGCCGTAACGCAACGAGCGGCCGCCGCAGGAATTATTGCCGGCCATGCCGCCGATGGTGGCGCGCGAGGCGGTGGAGACATCGACCGGGAACCAGAGCCCGTGCTTCTTCAACTGACGGTTCAGGTCGTCGAGCACGATGCCGGGCTCGACCACGCAGGTCCGCTTGCCGACATCGAGGGCAAGGATCGCATTCAGGTGCCTGGAGACATCGATCACGATGCCGCTATTGACGGTCTGGCCGCATTGCGAGGTGCCGCCGCCGCGCGGGGTCACGATGCAGCCGGCGTCCCGTGCGATCGCGAGGGCCCGCAGCGCATCGTCCATCGTGCGCGGCACCACCACGCCGCGCGGCATGATCTGATAGAACGAGGCATCGGTGGCATAGCGTCCGCACGTGAAGCGGTCGAACAGCACCTCGCCCTCGGTCTCGCGGCGCAGCCGTGCGGCGAGGGCGCTGTCGTTTTGTGAGGTCCGCGCGTTGGCCGCGCGTGGGCTTGTCATTTGGAACGCTCGTCTGCTGCCGCACGGGTCGTCCGATCATGCATCCATGTTCCGCCTTGGCAAGGAATGTCTCCGGGCATGGCTGCCCATGCGCCGCCGCGTGCGGGACAGTGCTCCCGATCTGTGCTAACCAGCAGCCGAGGTTTCAGCGCGCGGCCCCAAGGAGGAACGGCCATGGCGGTTCATAGCGGCCGGCATTTTCTGCAGATTCCGGGCCCGACCAATGTGCCGGACCGCGTGCTGCGCGCCATGGCGATGCCGACGATCGACCATCGCGGGCCGGAATTCGCCGAACTCGGCTTTGCGGTGCTGACCGCCTGCCAGAGCATCTTTCGCACCACCCAGCCGGTGATCATCTATCCCTCATCGGGCACCGGCGCGTGGGAGGCGGCGATCACCAATACCTTGTCGCCCGGCGACCGGGTGGTGATGGCCGAAACCGGCCAGTTCGCCCTGCAATGGCGCAAGCTGGCGGAACGCCACAAGCTTGACGTCGACTGGATCGCGAGCGACTGGCGTCACGGCGTCCGTGCATCGGCGGTCGCCGAGCGGCTGGCGGGGGACAAGCCACATCGCATCAAGGCGGTGATGGTGGTGCACAACGAGACCTCGACCGGCTGCGTGACCGACATTCCCGCCATCCGGCGCGCGATCGACGACGCCGGACATCCGGCGCTTTTGATGGTCGATACCATCTCCGGACTGGGTGCGATGCCTTATGAGCACGATGCGTGGGGAATCGACGTCTCGGTGGCCGGATCGCAGAAGGGCTTGATGCTGCCGCCGGGGCTTGGCTTCAACGCCGTTTCCGAAAAAGCCTTGGCGGCCTCGAGGGCCAATGCCGCGCTGCGATCCTATTGGGACTGGCCCGAGATCATCGCCGCCAACAAGCTCGGCTCCTGGCCCTATACGCCGGCGACCAATCTGCTCTATGGCCTCAGGGAAGCCATTGCGATGCTGCACGAGGAGGGCCTCGACCAGGTGTTTGCGCGGCATCGACGCCATGGCGCCGCAACGCGCGCGGCGCTGCGCCGATGGGGGCTTGAGAATGTTTGCCTGGACGAAGCGGAATATTCGCCGGCGCTGACCGCCGTGCTGTTGCCGCAGGGCCATGATGCGGATCGGTTTCGTCGGATCGTTCTGGAGCGGTTCGACATGTCGCTCGGCACCGGCCTCGGCAAGCTCAAGGGCAGGGCGTTCCGCATCGGCCACCTCGGTCATTTCAATGATCTGATGCTGGTGGGCACGCTCGCCGGTGTCGAGATGGGGCTTGGCCTTGCCGGCATTCCGCATCAGCGCGGCGCTCTGCAGAGCGCCATGGAGGTGCTGGCCGCAGATGATCATCCGAGCGATGCACCGCGCGCCACCGCCCCGGCGTGACGATATTTTCAGAGGACAAGACCCAAGACATGAGCGCGAGCGAGCCTGACGACGATCTGCTTTACACCGTGACCGACGGTATTGGCCGCATCACCTTCAACCGGCCGCAGGCGCGCAATGCCATGACATTTGCGATGTATGAGCGGCTCGCCGAGATCTGCCAGGCCGCCAATGCCGACCGCGCCATCAAGGTGCTGATCCTGACGGGAGCCGGGGACAAGGCCTTCGCGTCCGGCACCGATATATCGCAATTCCGCGCCTTCAAATCGCCGCAAGATTCCCTGGACTACGAAGCACGGATTGACCGGGTATTCGGGGCGCTGGAATCGTGCCGGGTGCCGACGATCGCGGCCATCGCCGGCGCTTGCACCGGCGGCGGCGCGGGGCTGGCTGCCTGCTGCGATATGCGGATCGGCACCGCGTCCGTGCGCATCGGTTTTCCCATCGCGCGCACGCTCGGCAATTGCCTGTCGATGTCCAATATCAGCCGGCTGGTGGCGCTGATCGGCGCCGCCCGCACCAAGGATATCATTTTCACGGCCCGGCTCATTGACGCGCCCGAAGCTTTGGCGCTCGGTCTCCTGAATGAGGTGGTGCCGGATGTCGATGCGCTGCATCGACGCGCGAGCGAACTCGCACGGCTTCTGGCGAGCCACGCGCCGCTGACACTGGAAGTTACGAAAGAGGCGGTGCGGCGCCTTCGTCCCAATCTCAGCCGCGACGATGGCGAGGATCTCATTCTCAAGGCTTACATGAGCGCCGATTTCCGTGAAGGGATGGATGCGTTCCTCACCAAGCGCAAGCCGGTCTGGAGGGGCGAATAACTCCTGAGCGCGGTGTTCTGAGGAGCTGCTGTGTTGACGGTCTGTAAGGACCGCATAATCCTCTCGATCCGCACCCGCCGTTGATGTAAGTATCCGGCACCTTTTCAAGACATGGTTGGACTTCGGAGCCGAACAGGCGTTCGAATGATGGCCGTCCGCGCCACGCACTTGGGACGATCGGTAGGCCAGAGACTAGATTTTGGGATCGGCAGAGATAAGTCGTTCTCTATTTGGCGCGGGAGTCAGTTTCAGAAATGCGTTCGTCAGGCCCCTCATCGCCCGCAACCTCCCACGGCACGGAAATCGGATCGGGACGCTCGACCGGTGTGCTGTCTTTGCTGGCAGCCATTCGCGAACCGTCTCTGAGTTTGGCCGTTTGGGGACTGGTGTTCGTCTGCACCGGAATCGCGGTGGCTTGGTTTCGGACGCTGCATCTCGACGAAGCGGCGGCGCTTTACGGGTTCTCGCCGAGTGCTCTGCTCGACCCGGTTTGGAAACGTCCCGAGTTCGCGGCGGACTTCCCGAATGGCGAAGCCGCGGTGCTGACATCGCTGGTGGGACAGATCTATCATCTGCTGGGTTTCCTGCCGCTTCCTCGCCGGGTCGTCGTAGGCGCGATGATTTTCGCAGAGTTTAGCGCTCTCGGAATGAGTACCTTTGTGTGCACGCGTGTCGTCAACGCGAAACTACCTGCCTGGACGGCGGTTGTGACAGCCGTATTCCTGACTACAGGTGCGCTGATCAGTTGCGATCTCGCGCGTTGGTTCCATCCTTACTATGGCTCGGTCTATAATTTTGCTTACAGTTTCGGTTTTGCGGCCGTTGCTGCAATTCTGAGTCGCAAACCAATATGGGCAGGGTTGTCCCTGGGACTAGCTGCTACAGTACATCCGATTATTGCTTTGTTTTTCGGTCTTGCCGTTGCTGCGATTGGAGTCCTCGATCGTCCAGTAATTCGTTTGCCGCGGCTTCTCGTCGGAGGATTGCTTACAGTTGTCTTAGCGGGAGCGTGGGGCGCGCTGATGCTCGGTGGAACTGGTATCTCCGGAGATGCTGTTGACCCAAGCCTTTACATTGCTCTCACCCGCTTGATGAGCGTGCACTGGTTTCCGATCTCTATCGGTGTTTTCTCTGATCGAGCTACCGAAACGGCGCTTCCGTTTACAGGTATGATGGTTTTGATTGCAACTCTGCTCCGCCCGTTCTCGCCGGCGGGCGAACGACGCGATGTGC
>DATMSE010000135.1:0-3501 GCA_035565575.1 Xanthobacteraceae bacterium | reverse complement strand
ATGATCGTATCCTTCCGGCGCGTCTGTCTTAGTTGAATTCGATCACCTGACGGATGGCGCTGCCATCGTGCAGGCGGTCGAATCCCGCGTTGATGTCGTCGAGCTTGATGCGATGCGTAAGCAATTTTTCGACCGGCAGCTTGCCGCGCATGTAAAGGCCGAGGAAACGCGGAATGTCGCGCGATGGCACGCCGGAGCCGAGATAGCTGCCCTTGATGGTGCGCTCCTCCGCCACCAGCGACACCGCCGGAAGCGTGAGCATCGCTTTCGGATTCGGCAGTCCCGCCGTCACCGTGGTGCCGCCGCGCCGCGTGATGGCGTAGCTTGCTTCCAGCGCCTTCACCGAGCCCGCGAATTCCAGCGCGGCATCGACGCCGCCGGAGGTCGCTTCCTTCACCTTGCCGACCAGATCGGGATCGTCGGCCTTGAAGGCGTGGGTCGCGCCGAGTTCTCGCGCAAGATCGAGCTTCTGTTCCAATCGATCGATGGCAATAATGGTCTCCGCGCCGCTGGCCGCCGCGCCCAGCACCGCCGCGAGCCCGACGCCGCCGAGCCCCACAATCGCGGCGGTGCGACCGGGGCCGACATCGCCGCCGTTGAACACCGCGCCGGCGCCGGTGAGCACCGCGCAGCCCATCAGCGCCACGATATGCAGCGGCACGTCCTTGCGCACCTTCACCAGCGAGCGGCGCGACACCGTGGCGTATTCGGCAAAGCACGACACGCCGCAGTGATGATGAATGCGATTGCCGCCCCGATGCAGGCGGAATTCGCCGCTCAGCAGATCGCCCTTGCCGTTGTGCTCGGCGCCCGGCTCGCACAGCGCGGGCCGCCCCTGCGAGCACGGATTGCAGTGCCCGCAACTCGGCACGAACACGCAGACCACATGATCGCCGCGCACCAGATCGTCGACGCCGTCGCCGACTTCTTCCACCACGCCGGCCGCCTCGTGGCCCAGCACCATCGGTACCGGACGCGGCCGGTCGCCGTTGATGACGGATAGATCGGAATGGCAAAGCCCCGCCGCCGCAATCTTGATCAGCACTTCACCACGGCCGGGACCGTCGAGATCGATCTCCTGCACTTTCAGGGGCAGCGATTGCGCATAGGGCGCCGTGTTATCCATGCTCTCCAGAACCGCCGCCCTGATCTTCATTCATCATTCCCTTCTTTAGGCACGCGACCACCAACCCCGCGACAAGGCGGGAGCGCTATCGGTAAAGTGATTCATGTGTGTTGCGCGGTGCTTCAGTGAACCGCCGCGTACATGATCTTTTCTTCGGTCGCTTCTTCCATCGCAAATTCCTCGACCACGCGACCTTGCCGCGAGACCAGGACACGATCCGCAAGGTTCATGATTTCTGGCAAGTAAGAGGAGATCACCACGACGGCGAGGCCGGCATCGGCCAGCGAATTGATCACCTGATGCAGTTCGGCGATGGCGCCGACATCGACGCCGCGCGTCGGCTCGTCGAAGATGATCAGCTTCGGCTTCTGCACCAGCGCGCGGGCGATCACCACCTTCTGCTGGTTGCCGCCGGACAATTCGACCACGCGCGCATCGCTGTTGATCGCGCGAACATTCAGCTTGCCGGTCCACTCTTTCGCCAGCGCGATCATCTCGGAATAGCTGACGATGACGCCATTCTTGTTGAGATCGGCCGACAACAGGTTGAGATAGATATTCTCGGCGATCGACTTGGTTTCGAAGAAGCCCTCGATCTTGCGGTCCTCGGTAACGTAGACGATGCCGTCTTTCACCGCCTTGCGCGGCACGCGGTAGCGCACCGAGCGGCCCTCCAGCTTCACCTCGCCGCCGTGGAAGAAGTCGCGCTTCACCACGCCGGAAATGATCTTCGCGGTTTCGGTGCGGCCCGAGCCGATCAGGCCGAAGATGCCGGTGATCTGCCCGCTGTACACCGAGAACGACGTGTTGCGAACCATGCGGCCCATCGACAGATTCTGGACGCTGAGAATCTTCTGCCCGTAGGGGCGCGGTATGCGCTTCTGCGCGGCCTTGCCGTAGAGTTCGCCGGACAGCGCGCGGCCGACCATGGCGTTGATGATTTTGTCGCGGTCGAAATTCTTCGCGAGATCGGTAATGACGTGCTGGCCGTCGCGCAGCACGGTGATGCGGTCCGAGATCGCCAGCGCTTCTTCCAGCGCGTGCGAGATGAAGATGATGGAGACGCCGTCCTTCTTCAGCCGGCGGATCAGCGCGAAGAAGTGATGCTTTTCCTCCGGCGTCAAGGTCGCGGTCGGCTCGTCGAAGATGATGACCTTGGCCTTGTGATGCACGGCGCGAGCGATTTCCACCATCTGTTTCTGCGCTGCGCCGAGCTGCGAGACGAACATGGTGGGATCGACGCCAAAGTTCAGCGATTGCAGAAACTGCTGCGCCGAGATGTAGATGCCGCGCAGACGATTGAGGAATTTCTCGTTGCCGAGATAGAGGTTCTGCGCCACCGTCAGCGACGGCACCAGGCTGGTTTCCTGAAACACCATGGCGATGCCCTTTTGCAGGGCCTCGGCCGGCGTCTTGAACGATTGCGGCTCGCCATCGATGACGAGCTGGCCGGCGGTCACCTCGTAGACGCCCGCCATGATCTTGGTCAGCGTGGATTTTCCCGCGCCGTTCTCGCCCAGCAGCGCGTGCACCTCACCCGGCGCGAGATCGAAGGACACGTCCCGGAGCGCGGCGACGCCGTGAAACTCCTTGGTGACGTTTTTCATTTCGACGATCGGTCGCATCATTCCATCCGCACCTTAAAGAGGGAGCACGACGACTTCGCCGCCGCCCTTGCTGGTCAGCCACAGGCGTCCGCCGGATTCCACCGCCGAGGTGATGCCGTGACGGCGCCCGCCGGCGCGGCTGTGCAGGCTGCGGATCGGCACGAAGTTTTCGTTCACTTCGACGACGAGCCCATAGGAGCGCGTCGGCGCCCACGGCTTGAGGATGCCCATCTGCTTCAACGCGCCGCCCTGCATCGGCTCGTGAAACGACAACCCGCTTTGCAACGCCGGCGCGATCCAGTTCTCGGGCGCGACCTCCGCCATCATCGCGCGGCGATATTTCGGCTCGCGCAGCACGAACTCGATCAGCGGCGAGCGTGGCGCGAACACGGTGAGCCAGTAGCCGCCGCGTGCCGCGCGCGCGAGGCGTGCCGGATAGCCCGGCAGGTCCTCGATCAGTTGCGCGCGCATCTGTCCGTCCGGCCCGAGTCGGATCAGCCGCGTCGCCCAGCTTTCGCTGACGATGATGCTGCCGTCCTTGTCGGCCAGCACACCGTTCGGGAAGGCGAGCTTGTTCGCGAGTTGCTTGACCTCGCCGCTCTTCAGATCGATCCGCAGCAACTGACCGGCACGATGCTGCTCCAGCAGATCGCGCTGCCATGCCGACAGCGGATTGTCGGTTGAGCCGATGCAGACCAGCAGCGTATCGTTGTTGGCGAAGGCCAGCGCGGTAGCGCACGCATATTTGCCGCCATCGCGCAGCGCGGT
>DATMSE010000134.1:0-10713 GCA_035565575.1 Xanthobacteraceae bacterium | reverse complement strand
GATCCAGGTGGAAGCTTTGGCACATGCGACGCCGGATGCCGTTCTATCGCGGCCTTTCAGCAGCAACGCTGTGATCGCCAGTCTCGTGCTCGCGCGAAGTCAATTCCGCTACGAGCAGCGCCTGCGCGCGAAGATCGAGCGGCTCGATGAAAATCTGCGATCGATGCGCACGGTCGAGCGTGCGAAAGTGATTTTGATGACGACGCGCCGCATGGCGGAAACCGAGGCGTATGGATTCATTCGACGGCAGGCGATGGATCGTCGCGTCTCGACGAGCGCGGTCGCTGCCGCGATAGTTGACTCGTTCGAATTGCTTGGTTACGATCAGCAACATTAATCCCCAATAGAGGGGATCGGCGGCGACACTGCCGCCAACTTTAACATCGGCAACAAAGCCCTCCCAATGCTCGCGGATCGCGCGCATCGGGAGGGCTTTTTGTTTTTTGAACAGGGGTAGGAAATGAAACTGACGCGGCGTCAACTTCTCAGGAATAGCGCGGCCTTCGGTGCTTTCGCGAGCGCGGGCTTTCCCCACATCTGGATCAAGAACGCCGATCTCGCATCGGCGGCGGCCGGAGAAATCAAGGTCGGCGTACTGTTCTCGCTCACCGGCACCACGGCGATCATCGAGGAATCGCTCAACAAGGCCACCCTGCTGGCGATCGAGGAAATCAACGCCGCCGGCGGCATCAAAGGCATGAAGATCGTTCCGGTTGTCGAGGATCCTGCATCGGATCCTGCGACTTTCGCGGACAAGGCGCGCAAGCTGGTGGTCGGTGACAAGTGCGTCAGCGTGTTCGGCTCCTATACGTCGGCGAGCCGCAAGGCGGTGCTGCCGGTGTTCGAGCGTCAGCACAATCTCTACTGGTATCCGACGCTTTACGAGGGCCGCGAGTGCTCGAAGAACGTGATCTACACCGGGGCCGTGCCCAATCAGCAGCAGGACGAGTTCATCCCCTGGCTGATCAATAAGTTCGGCAAGAAGTTCTATCTGATCGGATCGAACTACATCTATCCGAAGGAAGAGAATAACTACTGCAAGAAGCTGCTGCAGAAGCACGGCGGCGAAGTGGTTGCGGAAGAGTACGTTCCGCTCGGACATTCCGAGTTCTCGTCGGTCATCAACAAGTTCAAATCGACCCAGCCCAACGTGATCTTCTCCACGGTCGTCGGAGACTCGGTGGTGGCGCTGCATCGGCAGTATCACGCCGCCGGCCTCGATCCCGAGAAGATGCCGATGGCGAGCCTGACGACATCGGAAAACGAAATCGCCGCAATGGGCGGCGAAGCGGCCGCCGGGCACTTCACCTCCGCGCCGTATTTCATGGTGTTCCAATCGCCGGAGAACGAGAAGTTCGTCGCGGCGTACAAGAAGCGCTGGGGCGCGGACAAGGTGACGCACTTCGTCTCCGAAGCCTGCTACTTCCAGGTCCATCTGTTCCGGCAGGCGGTCGAGAAACTCGCCGTCAGCGATATCACGCCGCCGAACATCCGGGACGCGGTGAAAGGGCAGGAGACGCTGGCGCCCCAGGGCAAGGTCCGCATCGAGCCGGAGAATCTGCACACCTGGCTCTGGCCGAAGATCGCGCAGGCGCAGTCGGATGGCCAGTTCAAGATCTTGGTGCAGGCCAAGGACTGGCTGAAGCCACTGCCTTATGCGGCCTATCCCGGGCAGGTGTGCGGCGAAAAAGGTCTCGTCGTCCAGAACTGATGCGCAGCCGGACGCGCGCGCGAGTGGCGCGTCCGGCATCTCGCGCGAATGCGGAGCATCGACGAATGGATCAGTTCATCCAGCAGTTTCTGACCGGCCTCAGCATCGGATCGATCCTGCTTCTCGTCGCGATCGGTCTATCGATCATCTACGGTGCGATGGGCATCATCAATCTCGCGCATGGCGAGTTCGTGATGCTGGGGGCCTATACCGCCTGGTTCCTTCAGGTTCAGTTCGGCATGGGCCTGCTCATCAGCCTGGTGCCGATCTTCCTCCTGGTCGCGGCCTTCGGATGGCTGATCGAACGTTTCGTTCTGAGCTTTCTCAACAATCGGCCGCTCGATACCATTCTGGCGACTTGGGGCGTCGGCATCATGTTGCAGCAGGCGGTGCGCCTGACCGCCGGCGGCGAGCTGCGTTACGTGAAGATGCCGGAAGTGCTTTCCAACAGCACCGATATTTTCGGCGTGCAGATTTCGCTCTATCGCATCTTTCTCCTGGTGGTGTCGCTGGTTCTTTTCGCTGCGACGTGGCTACTGATGAACCGCACGACGGTCGGCATGAAACTGCGCGCCATCATTCAGGATCGCCCGGTTGCGGCGTCGTTCGGCGTCAACGCGCGGCGCATCTATGGCCTCACCTTTGCCTATGGCGCCGGACTTGCCGGTCTGGCCGGCGCGCTGGTGTCACCGCTCAAGAGCGTCTCGCCTGAAATGGGCACCGGCTATGTGATCGATGCTTTCATGGTGGTGGTGCTCGGCGGCGTCCAGAGTCTCGTCGGCACGGTGGCAAGCGCCTTCATCCTCGGCGAACTGTCCGGTGTTATCGCATTTCTGCAGAACGACACCGTCGCCAAGGCGATCGTTCTCCTCGCCATCGTCGTGCTCATCCGGTTCAGGCCTCAGGGCATGTTTGCAACACGCGTCCGCGCCTAGCGGATGATTCAGGGATCATGATGCAGTCGAAGTCCGTCGATCCGTTCTTTCGCCGTCGCCCCAGCGCAGAGCTTGTCGCCATCCTCGTGGTCTGCGCGGTGGTCATCGTTGTGCCGGTGCTGCTCAACAACGATTACCTGCTGAACAAGGTGGCGCGCTATCTCGTGCTCGGCATGCTGGCGATGTCGCTGTCATTGTCCTGGGGCTATGCCGGGATTCTCAACCTCGGTCAGGCCATGAGCTTTGGCCTTGGCTCCTACGCCATGGCCATGACGCTCAAGCTGAAGACGGTGCCGGTCCACACCGGCCCGCAGGGGCTGCCCGATTTCATGGTCTGGAACAACGTGACGCAACTGCCGTGGTTCTGGTGGCCGTTCCAGTCGCAGGCCTTCGCGATCGTCGCCGGCATTGCGATCCCGGCGGCGGTTGCAGCGGCGCTCGGCTGGTTCATGTTTCGCGGCCGCGTCACCGGAGTCTATGTCGCGATCATCACGCTCGCGGCGATGGTGGTGCTGAACCTTCTCATCATCGACCAGCAGCAATACACCGGCGGCTTCAACGGCATCACCGATCTGGCGCAGCTCGAACTGTTCGGAATCGCATTCGATGCCTATGGCCGCTCGACCTATTATCTCGTCGCCATCTGCATGACCGCGGCACTGCTTGGCGCCTATGCTTTCACACGGACCAAAGCCGGACTGATCATTCAGGCGATCCGCGATCACGAAAGCCGCGTGCGCTACTTCGGCTATGACGTCGGAGCCTATCAGATCGCCGCCTTTGCGTTCTCGGCGGCGATCGCCGGGCTGGCCGGTATGCTCTACACCATCGTGATGGAGTTCGCGTCGCCGACCTTCCTCGGGGTTCAGCTCAGCCTCTCGGTGGTGGTGTGGTGCGCGGTCGGCGGCCGCCAAAGTCTGCTCGGCGCCCTGCTTGGTGCGATCCTGGTCGCCGGGGTGCAGGGTGCGCTGTCGGAATCCGCGGCGTTCCTCGAAACCTGGACCCTCGTCATGGGCGCCTTGTTCGTCCTCATCGTGCTGTTCCTGCCGAAAGGATTGGCCGGGTTGGTGTCGTCGCTGTGGGCGCTGATCCAGCAGCGCTCGTTTCGTCCGCTGCGCGGCGTGCAGGGGATCGGACAGACGGAGAGCGGGGCATGAATCCGTATCTGCAATTGAGCAACGTGACGGTGAGCTTTAACGGCTTCCTCGCTCTCAACGACCTCAGCCTCGAGGTGCGCAAGGGCGAACTGCGCTGCCTGATCGGCCCGAACGGAGCTGGAAAAACCACAGCGCTCGATCTGATCTGCGGCAAGATCAAGCAGACCGCAGGTTCGATCGCCTTCGACGGTACCGTGCTCGACGGTCTCGAGGAGCATCGCATCGCGCGCGCCGGCATCGGGCGCAAATTCCAGGTGCCGAGTGTCTTTCGCGATCTCACCGTCGGCGACAACCTGCGGGTCGCCTGCGCGCATCATCCCGGCGTCTTCAGCAATCTGCGTCCGGGCCATCGGCAGGCCGATGACGAGGCGGTGGAGCGGCTCGCCGAACTCGTTGGATTGACCGATCAGCTGAAGAAGCCCGCGGCATTCCTGTCGCACGGCCAGACGCAATGGCTCGAAATCGGAATGCTGGTGGCCCAGAACGCCGCGCTGATCCTGATGGACGAGCCGACCGCCGGCATGACCGCGCAGGAGACCCGTAAGACCGCCGATCTGTTTCTGCGTCTCAAGGGCCGCCACACGCTCATCGTGGTCGAGCATGACATGGGCTTCGTCAAGGCTATCGGCGACGTGATCTCGGTGATGCATCTGGGGCGGCTTCTGGCGGAGGGCCCGGCGAGCGCGATCGAGGCGAATCCCGC
Source organism: Xanthobacteraceae bacterium (assembly GCA_035565575.1). Taxonomy (GTDB): domain Bacteria; phylum Pseudomonadota; class Alphaproteobacteria; order Rhizobiales; family Xanthobacteraceae; genus 62-47. The sequence continues at coordinate 6,207 of DATMSE010000134.1, read as the reverse complement.
CGTGCGCAAGGCCTATCTCGGCTCGGGAGGCATCACCAATGCTTGAGATGTCTCACGTCGATGCCTTCTACGGCAACAGCCGCGCGCTGCAGGGCGTCAATCTCAATGTCGGCACCGGGGAGTTTCTCGCGGTGCTCGGCCGCAATGGCGTCGGCAAGACCACTTTGATGCGCACAATCCTCGGCCTGATGGACCGCGCCACCGGCGCCATCGTGCTCGACGGCACGGATATCTCGCCTCTTCCGACGCATCGCCGGGCCAAAGCGGGGATCGCTTATGTTCCGCAGGGCCGCGGAATCCTGCCGCGCTTCACGGTCCGGGAAAATCTCACGCTCGGCACTTTCGCAGCGAGCGAGAGTCATGACGATCTGGAGGACTGGGTCGTCGACCTGTTTCCGATGCTGAAGGAATTCATGCGGCGGTACGGTGGCAATCTGTCGGGCGGCCAGCAGCAGCAACTGGCGATTGCCCGGGCCCTGCTGGCGCAGCCCAAGGTCATTCTGCTCGACGAGCCGACCGAGGGCATTCAGCCCAATATCGTCGAGCAAATTGAAGACGTCATCATTCGCCTCAACCGGGAGCGCCGGATCACCGTGATCCTGGTGGAGCAGAACGTCGCCTTCGCGCGGCGCGCCGCGACGCGGTTCGCATTCCTCGAGAAGGGACGCGTGGTGGCAGATGGCATGATCTCCGAACTCTCCGACGATCTCGTCCAGCGGCACATGGCGGTCTGATCGAATGCCGCGCGATCACCTCATCTCCCATCGAACCCAAGGAGCCTGAAGATGTTGCACGGGGATATTTCAAGCAGCAAGGACACCGTTGGTGTCGCCGTCGTCAACTACAAGATGCCGCGCCTGCATACGAAAGCGGAAGTGCTCGCGAATGCAAGGAACATCGCCTCGATGATCGAAGGGATGAAGGTCGGCCTGCCCGGCATGGACCTCGTCATCTTCCCCGAATATTCCACGCACGGCATCATGTACGATTCCAAGGAAATGTACGAAACCGCTTCCAGCGTGCCCGGCGAGGAAACCAAGATTTTCGCTGATGCCTGCCGGAAAGCCAAAACCTGGGGTGTGTTCTCGCTGACCGGCGAGCGCCACGAGGAGCATCCGAACAAGGCGCCGTACAACACCCTCATTCTGATGAATGACAAAGGCGAGATCGTGCAGAAGTATCGCAAGATCATGCCGTGGGTGCCGATCGAAGGCTGGTATCCGGGCAATTGCACCTACGTCTCCGAAGGCCCGAAGGGACTCAAAATCAGCCTGATCATCTGCGACGACGGCAACTATCCGGAGATCTGGCGCGATTGTGCCATGCGCGGCGCGGAACTGATCGTGCGTTGCCAGGGCTACATGTATCCTGCCAAGGAGCAGCAGATCCTGATGGCGAAGGCGATGGCCTGGGCCAACAACTGCTATGTCGCAGTCGCCAACGCCTCCGGATTCGACGGCGTGTATTCCTATTTCGGGCATTCGTCGATCGTCGGCTTCGACGGCCGGACCCTTGGCGAATGCGGCACCGAGGAAAACGGCATCCAGTTCGCGCAGCTGTCGACCTCGCTGATCCGCGACGCGCGGCGCTCGGGTCAGTCCAACAACCACCTGTTCAAGCTGGTCCATCGTGGCTACACCGGCATGATCAATTCCGGTGACGGATCGCGCGGCGTGGCGGCCTGTCCGTACGACTTCTACAAGAAGTGGATCGCCGATCCGGACGGCACCCGCGAGATGGTGGAAGCCATGACGCGCCCGACCGTCGGCACCGACGAGTGCCCGATCGAGGGTCTGCCGAACCAGAAGACCGCGCATCGCTGAGCGCGCCGCGAGAGGTCGGGCGATAGCGCGCCCGGCCTCGTTCCGGAACTGGGACGTGCATGATGCCCGACGGGATTCTCGATCAGTATCGTCTTGTCGACGAGCCTTATTATCGCGCGGTCGGCCGCGAAGTGGATTTATTCTCGGCCGCTTATGCCAGCCGGATGCCGGTGATGCTCAAGGGGCCGACCGGGTGCGGCAAGACGCGCTTCATCGAACATATGGCGTGGCGGCTCGGCAAGCCGCTGATCACCGTGGCGTGTCACGAGGATATGACGGCCTCCGATCTCGTCGGCCGCTGGTTGCTCGACCCCGATGGGACCGTCTGGCGCGACGGTCCCTTGACGACAGCGGTGCGCGGCGGCGCGATCTGTTATCTCGATGAGATCGTCGAAGCGCGTCAGGATACCACGGTGGTGATTCATCCTCTGACCGACGATCGCAGGATCCTTCCGCTGGAAAAGCGCGGCGAGCTCGTTCATGCCCATCCGGATTTCCAGCTCGTCATCTCCTACAATCCCGGCTACCAGAGCGCGATCAAGGATTTGAAGGAGTCTACCAAGCAACGCTTCGCGGCGCTCGATTTCAGTTATCCTGAGATGCCGATCGAGACGGAGATCGTTCGCCGCGAGGCGCAGATCGAAGCGGATGTCGCCGAACTGCTGGTCAGGATCGCGGACCACAGCCGCCGCCTGAAGGGGCAGGGGCTCGAAGAAGGAGCCTCGACCCGCATGCTGATCAATGCCGGCCGTCTTGTCGGGCAGGGCATCATGATCGATGAGGCATGCGAGATTACCCTGGTGACGCCTTTAACCGACGATGATGACGTTCGCCGAGTTCTGCGTGATGCAATCGTCGCGTGCGTGCCGTAGCGTCATTCAGCCCTTCGCGAAGGATGAAGGACATCGGGTTGTGATTCTCACGCGACGCCTTGATGCGGACCGATATCCACCTCGTTCGAAAACGCGCTGACAGGTGACACGTTGATTGCCGCGCAAGTTGCCTCACTATCCAGCTTTCGTGCAGAGCGGCGGCTTCAGGCGCTCCTCAGAGCCTACGACGATCTGGAATCAGCCTTCGCAGCGGCGCATCACGTCATCGAGGGGCGCGGCTCGCCGGTTGAGATCGGACAATGGTCTGAATCCGTGGTTGGGCTGTTGGAGCTCAATCTCGGCGCGGCCACGCTCGGCGCATTCCTTGGATTGTCGGAGCGGTGGCCGCAGGACCGTCCCCTTGCCGATCTGATCGCGATCGCGCGGTCGCTGCACGGCATCGGCCGCGAGGCCGGCAGCGCGGCCACCCAGGCGCTGCTCGACGCGTTGCCGGTTACTTTACGCAAAGTCGCGCGATCGTCCGACCTCGGCAGGATACTTGGCGCGTTGACGCAGCTGGCCGAACAGGCGCCGGAATCCGTCGTGCTGGTGGCGGCGCGGCTCAATCCGCTTCTCGAATATCTTGATGCGGCCGGGTTCGAGATCTGGCTGACCGCGGGACTGCGGGCGCACGGCGCCAGTACCCGGAAGCGGCGCGACTATTTCGCGACGGATGATCCGTTGTCTTCGGCGGCGGCGATCGACGAGTTCTCGCGACTTGAGCGACGATTGACCATGGGCATGGCGGCGCTGTGGGGCCGGCGTCCGCTGTTTCGCCCCACAAAGGCGCGTCGGTCCAGCCTCGTCGGTGGGGTCGTCGGCTTGCCGGGACACTACCTGGGCGTCTCCGGCGAGGCATCCGACCGCCTGTATTGGGCCGCGATGGCACATGCCGGTGCGCATCTCGCCTTTTCGGGGCCGCCATTTCCGATCGGCAAACTCAAGCCGCTGCAGGTGGCGCTGGTGTCGCTGATCGAGGATGCGCGCGTCGAGCAGCTGGCGATGCGGCAGATGCCGGGCTTGGCCCGGCTATGGCGTCCGTATCATGTGGCGCAGGCGTCGGGCCATTCGACCGCGGCGGATCTTCTGGCGCGATTGTCGCGCGCACTGATCGATCCATCCTATCACGATGAACACGGCTGGATCGAGAAGGGACGCGCCTTGTTCGCCGCCGCCATGGCCGATGGTCACGATCCCGCCATCAGCCGCCAGATTGGAGGTCTGCTCGGCAATGACATCGGGCAGATGCGGTTGCAGTTCAACCCACGCACCTATGTGGTCGAGCCGTCCTATCGCGACGACAACATGGGCTTGTGGGATTTCGGCGACCAGCAGGGCGAACATGCTGAGGAGATCGAGATCGGGGCTGAGTCGGTTCGCATCGAGCAGAAGGAACGCGACGACGGCAAGCCGAACGATCGGATCGACGAGACGAGTCCGCGTGCGCGGCCACGCCAAATCGTGGAGGCCGACGGAATTCTGGTGGCCCGTTATCCGGAGTGGGATCATGCGCTCGGCCGGTTGCGGGCCAATTGGGTTACGGTGCGGGAGAGCGAATCCGACATCGCCGCCCGCTCGCCCGAGCCGCTGCCCGCCGGCACCGACATTGTCGTGCAACGGATCATGGCCATCACGCGCGGCGCGGCGATCGGCCGGCGGATTCGCGAGAAACGGCAGCGCGAAGGAGAGATTCTCGATCTCGATGCCAGCATCGCCGCGGTAGTCGCGCGCCGTGCGGGCTTGCCGCCGGAAGACCGCGTCTTTCAACGGGAGAATCCGGGCCCGCGCGATCTGGCGCTGCTGCTGTTGATGGACATGTCACAGTCCACCGCCGACAAGGGCCGCGACGGTCGCTCGCTGCTGGCGATCGAGAAGGACGCCGCATCGATTCTCGGAGTGGCCTTCGAGGCCGCCGGCGACGCGCTGGCGATTCATGCCTTCAATTCGGATGGGCGCGAGAAGGTGCGTTACGTCCGGCTCAAGAGTTTCGCGGATCCGATGGATGCGATCGTCCGCCGCCGGCTCGCGGCGATCGCCAGCGAACATTCCACCCGGCTCGGCGCTGCGCTGCGTCACGCCGGCACCTATCTGCAGCGGCAGCGGGCATTTCGCCATGTGCTGGTGATCCTGACCGACGGCGAGCCTTCGGACATCGACGTGCAGGATCCGGCGTATCTTGTCGAGGATGCCCGCCACGCGGTGCAGGGTCTGCGCCGCTCGGGAACGGACGTGCTGGCCTTTGGGCTCGGGCAGGGATCGTTTCGCGCGCTCGATCGTATTGTCGGCGACAAATGCGCATTCCGTGTGCCGCGCATCGAAACGCTGCCGGAACGCATGATTCAGCTCTATGCGCGGCTGAAAACCTGACGCCGGGGCGTCGTGCCGTCCGCATTCACGACGATCACGATCGTTGCCGAAGGGAGCAGGACGGCCCGGTCGGGACCAGCTTCGCGATTGCTCTGGAAATGCCGGCTGGATATGGTGCGACCTCCACGACAGGAAAGAGAGCTATGCGCAAACACTCCCTTCTCGTACTGGCCACCATGTTTCTGGCAGGCGCCGCCACGCTCGCTCATGCCGACGATCTGAAGGTCGGCCTGATCTATGGCAAGACCGGACCGCTCGAGGCTTACGCCAAGCAGACCGAGGCAGGGCTGCGGCTCGGCTTCGAATATGCCACGAAGGGCAGCATGACGGTCGACGGGCGCAAGATCGTCATTATCACCAAGGACGACCAGGGCAAGCCCGACCTGTCGAAAGCCGCGCTGGCGGAAGCCTATCAGGACGACAAGGTCGATATCGCCATCGGCACCACCTCGTCGGCCGCCGCGCTGGCCGATCTTCCGATCGCCGAGGAGAACAAGAAGATCCTGATCGTGGAGCCGGCGGTTGCGGACCAGATCACCGGCGAGAAGTGGAATCGCTATATTTTCCGCACCGCGCGCAATTCGTCGCAGGACGCGATCTCCAATGCCGTGGCCATCGGCAAGCCGGGTGTCACGGTCGCAACGTTGGGTCAGGATTACGCTTTCGGCCGTGATGGCGTCGCCGCCTTCAAGGAGGCGCTGGCCAAGACCGGCGCGACGCTGGCCGCGGAGGAATACGTTCCGACCAATACCACCGACTTCACCGCTGTCGGGCAGCGTCTGATTGACGCGCTCAAGGACAAGCCCGGCAAGAAGGTGATCTGGGTGATCTGGGCCGGCGCCGGCGATCCGTTGACCAAGCTGCAGGACATGGATCTGAAGCGTTACGGTATCGAATTGTCCACTGGCGGCAACATCCTGCCTGCGCTCACCGCCTACAAGCGACTGCCCGGCATGGAAGGCTCGACCTACTATTATTATGACATTCCGAAGAACCCGGTGAACGACTGGCTGGTCGCCGAACATCAGAAGCGCTTCAATTCGCCGCCGGACTTCTTCACCGCGGGCGGCTTTGCCGCGGCGATGGCGGTGGTGACCGCCGTGCAGAAGGCGAAGTCGACCGACACCGAGCAGCTGATCGCCGCG
>DATMSE010000133.1:0-4675 GCA_035565575.1 Xanthobacteraceae bacterium | reverse complement strand
GCGCTTCACATTCTCCTCGGCACCCTGGAACCCGCCGAAAATGCTCCGGCGATGCGCGTTTTCATGAAGGCGATCACTGACGATCCGATCCTCTGCCTGTTGATCGGCGCCGGCGTGACATGGGCCGTGCATTCCAGCGTGGCGACGGTGCTGCTGATCATGTCGCTGGCCTATGCGCACTTCGTGACGCCGTTCGCGGCGCTGGCGCTGGTGCTCGGCGCCAATCTCGGCAGCGCCATCAATCCGGTGCTGGAAGGCGCCCATCGAGACAACCCGGCGAGTTTCCGCCTGCCTCTCGGCAATCTGCTCAATCGTCTGATCGGCGTCGTGCTGGTCGCACCATTCCTGCATCCCCTCGCCAATGCGTTTCAGACATGGGAGCCGGACCTCGCCAAGATGACCGCGCAGTTTCACATGGCGTTCAACATCGCGACCGCCCTGCTCTTCATCGGCGGCCTCGACGGCATCGCCGCGCTTCTCACGCGGTTGTTGCCGGCGCGCGTGGAAACCGTCGACCCTGCGAAGCCGCGCTATCTCGACGACAGCGCTCTGGCGACTCCATCGCTGGCCTTGGCGGATGCCGCGCGCGAAACCTTGCACATGGGCGATATCGTGGAAACGATGCTGCGGCGGGTGATGAACGCGATCATGACCAACGATCGCAACCTCGTCGAGGACGTCTCGCGGATGGACAACGGCGTCGATCGCCTCGATGAAGCGATCAAGCTCTATCTGACGAAGCTGACGCGCGGCAGTCTCGATGAGCGCGAAGGACAACGCGCGATGGAGATCATCGCATTCGCCATCAATCTCGAGCACATCGGCGATATCGTCGACAAGAACCTGTGCGAACTGGCGACCAAGAAGATCAAGCACCGCTTCCAGTTTTCGCCGGAAGGCGCGGCGGATCTGTCGGAGTTTCACCGGCTGACGATGGAGTCGCTGCGGATCGCCTTCGGCGTCTTCATGTCGGGGGACCCGGCCGAAGCCCGCAAGCTGCTGGCGGAAAAGGCGACGCTTCGCAGCGCCGAACTTGCCGCAACCGAGCGCCATCTTGAGCGATTACGCGAAGGACGTCCCGAATCCATCGAAACGACGTCGCTGCACCTCGACGTGCTGCGCGACCTCAAGCGCATCCACTCGCATATCTGTTCGGTGGCCTATCCGGTGCTCGATGCGGCGGGCATGTCCGACGAAACCCCAGCGACGACCGACAATTTCATTGCCCAGGCCGATCCGGCGGTGCGGCCGTCGCCGAACTGAGCGCACTCACGATTGCGAGACCTGCTTGCCGTTGATAGCAATAAAATAAAGATTGCGAAAATAGACGACCAGGCCGAGGGCCTGTCCTGCAATAAACACCGGATCGCGGCGATACAGCGCGTAAATCAAGAGCAGGACGCCGCCGCCGATCGAGAAAAACCAGAACGCGATCGGAATGACGCTTTGGCGCGCACGTTCGGACGCGATCCACTGCACCACGAACCGCATGGTGAAGAACGCCTGCGCGACGAAACCCAGAATAACCCAGCCGTCGAACTTGATGACGAACACGTCATGCAGATAAGTGCCGATTGAATTCAGCAGTTCAATCATGCGGCTTGACCTCGGTAACCACCGGATTTGGCTTCTTGCGACGGATCAGCCACCATACGCCGGCCAGATCCATGATGCCGATCCACAGGCGGTCAAAGAAACCATAGTTCGACACCCCGGATCGGCGCGGGCGATCAATCACATCGATATAGGCAATGTCGTGACCTTCCCGCCGGACCAAGGCCGGCAGGAAACGATGCAGCCCGTCGAAATACGGCAATGTCAGGAAAACGTCGCGCCGGATCGCCTTGAGGCCGCAGCCGGTGTCGCGCGTGCCGTCGCGCAGGATCAGCTTGCGCACGCCGTTGGCAATCCGCGACTGGACTTTCTTGAACCCGGTGTCCTTGCGTCCGACCCGCTGTCCGGCGGCAAGCCCGACGCTCGCGCCACCATGCTCCAGCGCCAGGATCAGGTCGGGAAGGAAGGCCGGATTGTTCTGACCGTCGCCATCGAGCGTGGCGACGATGGCGCCCCGCGCGTGACGCACGCCGGTGCGGACGGCCGACGACTGCCCGCGTGATTCCGCATGACAGACATGGCGCAGGTTGCTGCGCTGTTGCATCAGCGCGGACAGGCGGTCCGCGGTGCCGTCGGTCGAGCCGTCATTGACAAAGATGATCTCGTACGACCAGCGATCCCCCAGCGCGGCCGTAATCTCGGCGATCAGAGGCGCGATATTTTCCGCCTCATTGCGCACAGGAACGACGATTGAGACCTCGAGGGGGGATGTTTCGGACAGCGGCACGGAACCACTCGTATATCGGTTGATGGGTCCGCGGGTCTGGTCAGACGCGTCTTGCGGATTGCGCTTCATATGGCGCAAAGACGCCCCGGGCAACCTTTTTGAGGTCCGCGAGCGTGGGACCGGGGAGCGGCACAATTGTTCCGTCCGCGGCGATTGTGAACGCGAGGCGGCGCGCCGCGAACCAGTGTCGAACCGCCATGGCGCTCAATAAGCCGACCAAAGCGCCGCCCACCACGTCGCTCGGATGATGCGCCAGCAGTACCAGCCGGCTCAAGAGTATGACCACGACATAGGCCAGCATCCACCAGCGCAGCCGCGGCCATACGGCCGCCACCGCGAAGGCCAGCGCGGCGCTGGTGAGCGCGTGGCCCGACGGAAACGAGGCGTAGGTCTCGGTCCAGGCGAAATGCGAATAGTTGAACGGATTGGCGTGCCCGCCGACAAAGGGGCGCCCTCGCCCGACGATGCCCTTGAGACCATCGCCGATCAGTACCGACACGGAGACCGACAAAAGAATGAACAGCAGGCGGTCGCCGAGGCCGACCAGGCTGACATAGGCGCGGCCGCGCAGCCGCGGCGCGCTCAACAGCAGCAGCGCCAGCACGATGATCAGTGCCCACAGCACGTAGCTCGATTTGCCGAAATCCGACACGAGCCGCACAGGCCACAGGGCGGCAGTGCCGCGCGGCGGCATGAGCTGGATCACCCATGCATCCAGCGTGAACATCAGGATCGCGATCAACACGGCGGTGAGCGCGGTCACGGCCAGGGCACGACGCGAGGCGCGCCGTGCCGCTTCCGCGCGGCGCGCATGCGACGGCGTCCGTGTTAGTCGCCGCCATGCCTGCTCCAGGCTCGTACCAAGCCGGATCGGATATGACCGCGTCGCGTCGACACTCATAGGCGCAGTCATCTCACCGCGTACCTTCGGAGCGGAACACCGCAATCGACACCTGCTTGCCTTGCGAATAATTGTAGCCTTCGACGCGCGCCGCGACGTCGTAGCGAAGGCCGATGGCTTCGGCGCGCTGTGCGAATGCGCGCTCCGAACGCGATTCCACCAGCGCAAAACGGCAACTGCCCTGCAGGAGGAAATCCGCCGCGCGCGATCCGTCGGTCAGAAGCGTGGACGTTCCTGTCATGAACACCAGGCTGGGCTCATGATAGCCGGCCGCCGCCGCCTTGGGCCCGACGCAGACGACGTTGCGCAACACGCGCGCGATCTCGACGCTGGGAAACAGCGGCGTCAGCGCCGGCACGATGACGCCATAAAAGGCCATGCCGAGAAACAACGACGACGCGACCGCATTGAGCAGCGAGCGCTCGGCGCGATAATCGTCATAGAGCCACCAGGCGAACAGACCGAAAATCAGCGAGACCGCCACGAACGGCCATGCCAGAAACACCGGCTGATGCGTGAAATTGATTGCCGCGATGACCGCGATGACCGAGGTGATCGCCGGAATGGCAAACCACCACGCCGCGCCGCGAATAACCCACGAGCGCGACAGGATGCGCCGCTCCAGCGCGCCTGCGATCAGAATGGCGATCGCCGGGTAGAGCGGCAGCACGTAATGCGGCAGCTTGGTGATGACGAGTTCGAACACGATCCATGACGGGATCAGCCACGCCAGCAGGAACTGCACGCCCGGCTCCCGCCGTGCGCGCCAGATCGCCGGCGCGGCCATGCCCGCCAGCGGCGCGCCGGGCCAGAACGTCACCCAGAACAGCACGAAATAGGTCAGCGGCGGGGCGCCATGGGATTCCTGCGCGTTGGCGAGCTTGCTCAGCATGTCGCCGCCCACGGAATCCGTGAAGAACGTATCGCCGGCGCGCCAGAAGATCGCCACGAACCAGGGCAGCACCAATACCAGCAGCCAGATCAGCCCCCACACCGGGCGCAGTCGCCACAGCCAGTCGGCAGAACGGTCGAGGATCGCCAGCGTGCCGATGGTCAGCACCACGAACATCAGGATCAGCGGCCCCTTGAGCAGCACGCCGCCGGCGATCGCCGTCCAGAAGATCAAGGGCCAGGCCCAGGGCGGCCGCAGCGGATCCTCGCCGCGCTGCCACGACAGGTAGACCCGCGCCAGGGCGCCCATCGCCGCAACCACGGTCAGCAGCAGCATCGCATCGGTCTTGGCAAGCCGCGCCTCGACGCTCAGCAGCACCGATCCGCATAACAACAGCGCCGCGAGAACGGCGCTGCGCCGGCTCACGAAAGCAAGGGCCGTCCAGTAGGTCAGCAGCACCGCCCCGATGCCGCCGATCAGCGAGGGCACCCGGTACAGCCAGATTCGAACCTCGGCACGCGGCAATCCGAGCGACGACGCG
>DATMSE010000132.1:0-14866 GCA_035565575.1 Xanthobacteraceae bacterium | reverse complement strand
CAGGTCGGGATAGCGCGTCAGCGGCCAGATCGCGGCGATCCGGTCCTTGAAGGTGAAGCCGAGCCAATAGGACAGCCAGTCGCCGAGCGCCGCGCCGACCGCGCCGGCCGCCCAGACCGGCCAGAAATTGACCTGTCCCGGACCCATCATGGCGCCGATGGCGACCAGGATGCCCCAGGCCGGCACCAGCAACGAGATGAAGGCAAGCGATTCACAGAAAGCCAGCACGAGGACGAGCGGGGCGGCCCACGCCTGGTGGACGCGCACGAGGGCGATCAGATCGTGCGTGTAACCCTCCATCTCACCCCTTTCGTCGATCGCGCGAAAAGGCAGCCTTCGGCTGAACCTTTTTTCGATTGCATTGTCCAAGCTGGGTACGACGGCAGTCTGCCCCGCCGGGCCGCAAGCCGTCGAATCGACCTTCCAACCTATATCTGAAATCAAAGGATGAATTGAATGATCGCGTCAGTGATGATGTGCGCAAGCGCCGTGCTGCTGTTGATGGGCATGGTGGCCGGCGTCGTCATGGGCATGCAGGAGAATTTTACGTTGGCGCCCGCCCACGCGCACCTCAACCTGGTCGGCGGCGTGCTGCTGTTCGTGTTCGGCCTCTATTACCGGCTGGTGCCGGCTGCCGGCCGGCTGGCGATGGCGAAAGTTCAGGGCTGGCTGCACATCGTCGGCGGCATCCTGTTTCCGGCCGGCATCGCCCTGGTCACGCTCAAAGGTCACAGCTACGTGGCCGCGCCGATCCTCGGCTCGCTGATTGTGATTGTCGCCGTGGCTCTGTTCACCACAATCGTGTTCCGGACATCACAGGCCTGACGGCGCGCCACAACCCCGGAACCGGCTCCGGCGCTTGCAATCTTCCGGTGAAGGCCACAATTGCGACCCCAACCGTGGCATAGTCACGGCCAATGATTCGCGCCTCGCGCGCGAATCCTTTGCTTTAATAAAGACGAACAAGACATTGGCCAGAAATACAAAAGCGAAAGAAAGCGATCTGTTCGGCGCCGCCACCGCCCGCGCGCCCGCAAAGCCGGCGGCGCGCGGTCCCGCGATCAGCGACAGCTATACCGCCGCCGACATCGAGGTACTGGAGGGATTGGAGCCGGTCCGGCGGCGCCCCGGCATGTATATCGGCGGCACCGACGAGAAGGCGCTGCATCACCTCTTCGCCGAAGTCATCGACAACTCGATGGACGAAGCGCTGGCCGGCCACGCGACCTTTATCGAAGTGGAGCTTTCGGCCGACGGCTTTCTCACCGTCACCGACAACGGCCGCGGTATTCCGGTCGATCCGCATCCGAAGTTTCCGAAAAAATCGGCGCTCGAAGTCATCATGTGCACGCTGCATTCCGGCGGCAAGTTCGACTCCAAAGTCTACGAGACCTCCGGCGGTCTGCACGGCGTCGGCGTCTCCGTCGTCAACGCGCTGTCCTCGCGCCTCGAGGTCGAGGTCGCGCGTGGCCAGAAGCTGTACCGGATGGCGTTCGAACGCGGCCATCCTGCCGGCAAGCTGGAAGACCTCGGCAAGGTCTCGAACCGCCGCGGCACCCGCATCCGCTTCAAGCCGGACACCGAGATCTTTGGCGCGAAAGCCGCGTTCAAGCCGCAGCGCCTGTTCAAGATGGCGCGCTCCAAGGCCTTCCTGTTCGGCGGCGTCGAAATCCGCTGGCGCTGCGCCAAGGAACTGACGCACGGCCTCGAAGGCGTGCCCGAGGAAGCCACCTTTCATTTCCCCGGCGGCCTCAAGGACTATCTCGCCGCTGCGATCCACGCCGATACCCTCGTGCATCCGGACATCTTCTCCGGCAAGGCCGGCCGCAACGGCGCCCATGGCGGCTGCGAATGGGCGGTGGCGTGGACCGCCGATGCCGACGGCTTCCTCTCCTCCTACTGCAATACGGTGCCCACGCCCGACGGCGGCACCCATGAAAGCGGACTGCGCAGCGCACTGCTGCGCGGCCTGAAGGATCACGCCGAGCGGGTCGGCCAGGGCAAGCGCGCCAGTTCCATCACGTCCGAAGACGTGATGGTCGGCGCGGCGGTGATGCTTTCGGTCTTCGTCCGCGAGCCGGAATTTCAGGGTCAGACCAAGGACCGCCTCGCCACCGCCGAAGCCTCGAAGATCGTCGAGCAGGCCATCAAGGACCCATTCGACCATTGGCTGTCGGGCAATCCGGTACAGGCCAATAAGCTGCTCGATTTCGTCATCGAGCGATCGGACGAGCGGCTGCGCCGCCGCCAGGAAAAGGAAATCTCGCGCAAGAGCGCGGTGAAGAAGCTGCGCCTGCCCGGCAAGCTGGCCGACTGCACCAACTCCGCCGCCGAGGGTTCGGAACTGTTCATCGTCGAGGGCGACTCGGCCGGCGGCAGCGCCAAGCAGGCGCGCGACCGCAAGACCCAGGCCGTGCTGCCGCTACGCGGCAAGATCCTCAACGTCGCCTCCGCGACCAAGGACAAGCTGGTCGCCAACGCGCAGCTCGCCGACCTGATCCAGGCGATCGGCGCCGGCACCGGCGTCAATTATCGCGAGGAAGACCTGCGCTATTCGCGCATCATCATCATGACCGACGCCGACGTCGACGGCGCGCATATCGCCTCGCTGCTCATCACCTTCTTCTATCGCCAGATGCCGAAGCTGATCGATGAAGGTCATCTCTATCTCGCGGTACCGCCGCTGTATCGCCTGACCCATGGCAGCAAGACGGTTTACGCCCGCGACGACGCTCACAAGGACGAACTCCTGAAGTCCGAGTTCAACGCCAATGCCAAGGTGGAGATCGGGCGCTTCAAGGGCCTTGGCGAGATGATGCCGGCGCAGCTCAAGGAAACCACCATGGACCCGGCCAAGCGCGCCCTGCTCCGCGTCGTGCTGTTGCCGGACGACCGCGAGGACACTGCGGACTCGGTCGAGCGGCTGATGGGCAGCAAGGCCGAGGCCCGCTTCGCCTTCATCTCGGAAAAGGCCGAATTCGCCAGCGAGGAATTGCTGGACGTGTAGCTGTCGGCCGCGGCAAGCGCGGCCGGCGATCGTCCCCTGAAGAGGTTCTCATGCCGGCCGCACCTGGACCGGCGTCCAGGCCCGGCCGGCAGCACGTCTGAATCGTCAGCTCGCTGGCAGCAGCACCTTGTCGATGACGTGGATGACGCCGTTCGATTGCTTGACATCGGCGATGGTGACGGTCGCGACGCCGCCGGTTTCATCGGTCAGTGTGATCTTGTCGCCCTTCATCATGGCCTTGAGCGTACAGCCGCCGACCGTCTTGATCGAATGGCTGCCGCCGTCCTTCGCGATCATCTTGCCGAGGGCGTCGGACATCACATCGGCCGCGACCACATGGCACGTCAGGATCTTGGTCAGCTTCGCCTTGTTCTCGGGCTTCAGCAACGTATCGACGGTGCCGGGCGGCAATGCCGCGAAGGCTTCGTTGGTGGGAGCGAATACCGTGAACGGCCCCTTGCCGGACAGCGTATCGACCAGGCCGGCGGCCTTCACCGCCGCGACCAGGGTGGTGTGGTCCTTCGAATTCACGGCATTCTGGACGATGTTCTTGTTGGCGTACATCGCCGCGCCGCCGACCATCGGATTTTTTGCGTAGGCCGCGCCGGTCAAGGCGGTCACGGCGAAGGTCGCCGCTGCGAGCATCGAGACAAACTTGCGCATATCTGCAACTCCCTGAGTTTTCCAGTCCCTTGCGGACGGACAGGCGGAGCTACGGCAGGCGTTCGATGAAAGTTTCGGACCTCGCGCGAAAAAACGTCCGGCGGCCTGCGCGCTCACATCGCGCGCAGGTCGCCGGATGCGACCACCGGTCCGGTCGGCTGTCCGGTGGGGGAGCCGCCGTGCGGCTCAAGGCTGATGGCGAACAACGCGCCTGAGCTGATCAGGTCACGATGGGCCGGCGTTACCGCCAGATGGGCGCTGGCGCCGATCGGGATAATACCCAGCGATACCGGCGGGTCGTTGCCCCTGATGATCCACAATTCGAAATCGTGCCCGGCCATGCGGTCGCCCGCAATATGTGACAACCCGATTTCGCTTGTGCGGGCGTCGTAAGCCGCAAGGTAGCGAATGTCTGACTTGTCGCTGGCGAGCGAGGCAATCAGGCGCGTATCCGGCGCTGTGTTCGCGGGCTTCAACACGGGAATGGCGACGGCGATAAGGAATGCGGCTAGGGCTGCGGCCGCAAGGCCTCGCCAAAAAGCAAGGCTTTGCAGCAGGCCGGATTTCGGTGTCACAGACGCTGCACGGCCGAACAGACGCGCATCCAGCGCCTGCTTCACCGACGTCGCCGGCATGACCTGGTCATAGCCGTCATTCAGCGGCGACAGCCGCGCTTCCCACGCCTCCACCAACCGTGCGAAATCGGGATCGCTCGCGATGCGCCGCGTGAGCGCCCGGCGCTCCTCGACAGGCAGTACACCCAGAACGTATTCGGCGGCGACATGATCGTCGCCTCCGGCGTCCGGCGCCCTGTTTTCACCCGCCGTCATCGTTCGAGGCATTCCTTCAGTTTCATCAGGCTGCGCCGCAACCATGTCCGCATCGTATTGAGCGGCACGGAGAACTGCTCGGCAAGCTCGGCGTAGCTGTCGCCATTCAGATAAGCGCCACGCACCGCCGCCGCACGTTCGGCGTCGAGTTCCTCGAGGCAGGCGCCGAGCCGGTCGCGCTCGCCGTCGGCGATCGCCTGCGCCTCCGGACCCGGCCGCGCATCGGCCACCTCGCTGGCCTCGTCGATCGTGGCGGTTCGCTGACCGCGCGCGCGGAGACGATCGATCGCATGATTGCGCGCGATGGCCACCAGCCAGGAAATCGGGCTCAACTCCGACACGACGAAACGATCAGCCTTCGTCCAGATCTTGACGAACACTTCCTGCAACGCCTCCTCGGCGTCGGTCCGATCGGACAAGACACGCAGGCACACGCCGAAAAGTTTCGCGCTGGTCGCCCGATAAAGCAGATCGAACGCCGCCCGATCCTTGAGGGCTACGCGAGCGATGAGCTTCGTGATGTCCTGCGACGTGAGCTGCGGCGGCACCATTGCCGAACAAGACTAGTGTGTCCGACAGCTATTGCAATGGCGGCGTAACGAACCCGCTGCACCTTGCATGCCTCCTCATCCGGGCGAGCGCACATGCTCCGGCCGCACGCCGATGGCGAGGAAGCGCGCGGTCCAGCCTTGCAGCCATGGCACGGCATTGATGATCCGCACCAGCAGCGGCGGCTCGATCGGCGCTCCGCCTGGCTTCAGCGCCATCGCGACGACGTTGTTCTGCACGATCACCTGCATCGCCTGCGTCACCCGCACCGGGAATTCGCGGCGCTGACGCACGGCATCGAGGTCGGCCTCGCGCGGCGTCCGCTCGCGCAACGTCTCGGCCAGGAGGTTGGCGGTGGCGACCGCGTCCTGGACCGCGAGATTGACGCCGACGCCGCCGACCGGCGACATCGCATGCGCCGCATCGCCGATGCATAACAGGCCGGGCCGGGTCCAGCGCGGCAGCCGGTTGATCGCAACCGTCAGCAGCTTCACATCGTCCCAGCTTTTGACATCATCGACCGTGGCGCCGAGGATCGGCACCAGGCGGCGGATGTCGGCGCGGAACGCCTCGAGTCCGCGCGCCCTCACCGCCTCGTATTGTCCCTTGGCGATCACGTAGGCGCATTGCCAATAGTCGCCGCGGTCGAGCGTCACCATCATCTGGCCGGCCTCGATACGCGCCAGCACGCTTTCGGTTTCGCCCTGCTTGCCGACGCGGAACCAGAGCACGTCCATCGGCGCGCCGATATCTTCGACCTCCAGTTCGGCGCGGCGGCGCATCACCGAATGACGGCCGTCACAGGCCACCACGAGGTCGGCGCGGATATCCAGCGGACCATCGCCATCCTGCGCCTTGATCCCCACGACGGTGCCGTTCTCCCAGATCAGGTCGGTGGCCTCGGTGCTCATCAGCACTTTCAGCTGCGGATAGCGCCGGCCTTGCTCACGCAGGAAATTGAGAAAATCCCATTGCGGCATGAACGCGATGAACGGATGCTTCGCGTTGGTCCGTCCGATATCGGCGAGGCGCACCTTGGTCTGGCCGAAGTAACCCTCGAGCGTCTGCAACTCTTCATGCGGGAGTTTGAGGAAATCGTCGATCAGGCCAAGTTCGTCCATCACCTGCAAGGTGGAGGGATGAACAGTATCGCCACGAAAATCCCGGAAGAAGTCGGCATGCTTCTCCAGCACGAGCGCCTCGATACCTGCGCGCGCGAGAAGATAGCCCAGCATCATGCCCGCCGGGCCGCCGCCGACGATGCAGCAGCGCGTCACCATCGGCGCGCGTGCGGTCAGGTGTTCGGAATCTGCCATCGTATCGGCCTCGCTCGCCTCGTCGCAGCCTCCGCGGACCGCGATGAAATTCCGCCGACGGGAATTGTCGGCGCGACAAACCGCTGCGCATGAACGCACGAACGTGGCGGGCGTTCAAGGTCAGGTGTGCAACGCAGTAGCTCGGCAGCTCCTGCTCCGGTGCGGATCGCCGCAAGCAACGCGCCTTGCTGCGCTGCGTCCGCATCACGACGTCGGCACCCAAACAAAAACTTTGCCGGACGCAAGCTGGTTTCTCGACAGCAGCGAGCATTTCTGCTCAGATTGGTGAATTGACACCTCCGCGAGGCTCGCCGTCCGTTCGGCGGGAAGAATGACGGAGTGACGGAGAAAACGCATAGGCGATCATTAAATCACCAGGAGGAACGCGATGCCGAGGACTTTGTCTCGACGACAATTTGTGGCCGCCACCGCCGCCGGATCGGCCGCCCTTTTGACAGCACCGTATGTTCGAACAGCCCACGCAGCCGGCAAGCTGACCATGGGCTTTTGGGATCACTGGGTTCCCGGCGCCAATAACACCTGCACCGCCATCGTCAATGAATGGGCCGCGAAAGAGAAGGTCGAGGTCCAGATCGACTACATCACCAGTCAGGGCAACAAGAACCTGCTCACCATCGCCGCCGAAGCGCAGGCGAAATCCGGCCACGACATTCTGGCCATGCCGACCTGGTGGCCGCAGGCCCACGCCGATCAGATCGAGCCGGTCAACGACATCATGGAGCAGTTGATCAAGCTCAATGGCGACGTCAACGGCACGGTGAAATATCTCGGCAAGAAGGACGACAAGTGGCTGGCGGTGCCGGCGACCATCGGGAGCCAGATCAAGGGCCCCTGCTCGCGCATCGACCTGATGAAGAAGTACGCCAATATCGACGTTCAGGCGCTCTATCCCGCGGGCTCGGAGCCCAAGGCGGATTCCTGGACCAATGACGCGTTCCTGAAAGCGGCCGAAGCCTGCCACAAGGGCGGCTTCCCGTTCGGCATCGGGCTTGGCGAAACCACGGACTCGGTCGATACCGCCGGCGCCTTCTTTCAATCGTTCGGCGCCGAGCTCGTCGACGCCAAGGGCAATGTCACGGTGAAGAGCGACAACGTGCGGCAGGCGCTCGACTTCTACAAGAAGCTGATGGCGTTCCTGCCGCCGGACGTCACTGCCTGGGACGACGCGTCGAACAACAAGTGGCTGGTGTCGGGCCGTGGCGCGCTGATCATGAACCCGCCGAGTGCATGGGCGGTCGCGAAGCGTGACGCGCCGCAGATCGCCGAGCAGCTCTGGACCCACGGCATGCCGGCGGGACCGAAGGGACGCTTCGCGCCGTTCCTGCCGTTCCTCTGGACGATCTGGAGCTTCTCGCAGAACAAGGCGGCGGCGAAGAGCCTGCTGGTGCACCTGTCGCAGCCGGACTCCGTGGCCCGTCTCGTCGAAGCCAGCGGCGGCTATGATCTGCCGTCCTTCGCCAACCTGACCAAGCTGAAGACCTGGGCCGAGGAAGGTCCGCCCAAGGGAACGCTGTTCAGCTATCCCGATCCGTATCATCTGCAGACGCTGTCGATTGCGGCCTCGCCGGCGCCGCCGAAGATCGCGCAGCAGATCTATGCGCAGGCGACGATTACCAAAATGTGCGTACGCCATGCGCAGGGCGAACCGATGGAAAAGACCATCGCCTGGGCGGAGGGCGAGTGCGAAGGCTTCATGCGCGGCTGACCGCCCGCATGACGCAGCGCCGCCGATGCGCGGAGCCCCACACCGGCGGCACCACTCGCGTGCGACCGAACGCGCGGCATATCCGTTCGCGGCCCTCCGTTTGGACCCGCGGGCGGACTGCACCGCGCCGGCGCGCAGACCGGCCCTGTTAGGCACTCTCAGGAGGAATCGCCATGGCAGATGTTGCACTCGATTCCAGTCGAAGCACCGCCAAGAATGCAACGCGCCGCAAATCGGGCAGCCTGCACAATGCCTTGAAGCGCAAATCCACCACGGCATTTCTGATGACGCTGCCGCTCATCCTGCTGGTGGCGATCCTGGTGATCTATCCGGCGTTCTACTCGCTGCATCTGGCGACCTTGAACAAGTCGATGCAGCGTTTCGTCGGCCTCAGCAACTTCACCTTCCTGTTCAAGCGCGAGACGTTCTGGCTGGTGGTGCAGCAGTCCTGCATCTTCGCCATCACCGCCGTGATCTTCAAGGCGCTGATCGGCTTCATCGTCGCGCATTTCGTTCACAACATTCCCGCCAAGGGTCAACGCAAATGGCGCGGCATGCTGCTGGTGCCGTGGGTGATCCCGCCGGCCATGAGCACGCTCGGCTGGCTGTGGCTGTTCGATCCGTCCTACAGCGCCTTCAACTACACGCTCGGACTGTTCGGCATCGGCCCCATTCCGTGGACCGGCGACGCCAACTGGGCGCGCTTCTCGGTGATCCTGGTCAATATCTGGTACGGCATGCCGTTCTTCATGATCATGTATCTGGCGGCGTTGAAATCGGTGCCGGATCAGCTCTATGAGGCCGCGGCGATCGATGGCGCCAACTGGTGGCAACGCCTCTGGTACGTGACGCTGCCGATGATGCGCAACATCATCGCCATCACCACGCTGTTCTCGCTGATCGTCACCTTCGCCAATTTCGACATCGTCCGGATTCTCACCGCCGGCGGCCCCATCGACAAGACCCACATCTTCGCGACCTGGGCGTTCAAACTTGGCATCGAGAGCAGCGACATTCCGCTCGGCGCCAGCGTCTCCCTGTTCATGGTGCCGATCCTCGCGATTGCCGCCATCTTTATTCTGCGTGACGTCAACAAGCGCGGGAACGAAGCCTGATGAGCACCATCGCCATCGACAAAGCCGGCCCCAGCCGCAAGACCAAATACGGCAGCATCAGCCGCGATCGCGCCTGGGCGCTGCGCTGGTCGTATTTCTTCCTGATCATCTTCACCATCGTCTCGCTGGTGCCGCCGATCTACATGCTGATCACCTCGCTCAAAAGCAGCACCGAGATATCGGCCGCGACCAATCCGTGGTGGGTGTTTCACCCGACGCTGGAGAACTATATCGCTCTGTTGTCCTCGAACCAGTTCCTGACCTTCTTCTGGAATTCGGCGCTGGTGTCGGTGCTGGTGGTCATCATCACCATGCTCATCAGCGTGCCGGCCGCCTTCGCGCTGTCGCGGATGCGGTTCTGGGGATCGGCCACCATCGCCACCGGCATTTTTCTCACCTACCTGATTCCGGACACGCTGCTGTTCCTGCCGCTGTTCAAGATGTTCGCCACCTTCAGCGACTGGACCGGCATTCCGCTGATCAACCGCTGGTACGTGCTCGTCATCGTCTATCCGACCCTGACCGTTCCGTTCTGCACCTGGATCATGATCGGCTATTTCGCGTCGATCCCGAAGGAGCTGGACGAGGCGGCGATCATCGACGGCGCGTCGTGGTTTCAGACCCTCACCCGCATCTTCATCCCCGTGGCGCTGCCGGGGCTGATCGCCGCGACCATCTTCGCCTTCACGGTGTCCTGGGCGCAGTTCCTCTATCCGATGGTGTTCACCACCTCGACCGATCAACTGGTGATGCCGGCCGGCATCATCACCACCCTGATCAAGGGCGACGTCTTCAACTGGGGGCAGATCATGACCGGCGCGCTGTTAGGTGCCGCGCCGCCGCTGATCATCTACGCCTTCCTGATGGACTATTACATCTCGGGCCTCACGGCCGGCGCAACCAAAGGATAAGGGCACATGGCGGAAGTCTCGCTGCGCAAGGTCGTCAAACGCTACGATGACGTCGAGGCGGTGCGCGGCATCGATCTCGACATTCCCGACCACGAATTCGTCGTGCTGGTCGGCCCTTCCGGTTGCGGCAAGTCCACGACGCTGCGAATGATCGCGGGGCTCGAGGATATCAGCGACGGCGAGATCCTGATCGGGGGCGACGTGGTCAACGACGTGCCGCCGAAAGACCGGGACATCGCCATGGTGTTCCAGAACTACGCGCTCTACCCGCACATGACGGTGGCCGAGAACATGTCGTTCGGCCTGCGCCTGAAGCGTTATCCGAAGGCCGAGATCAAGCAGCGCGTGACGGAGGCCGCCCGCATGCTCGACATCACCGATCTGATCGACCGCAAGCCGAAGCAGCTGTCCGGCGGCCAGCGTCAGCGCGTCGCCATGGGACGCGCCATCGTGCGCAATCCGAAGGTGTTCCTGTTCGACGAGCCGCTGTCCAATCTCGACGCGAAACTGCGCGTGCAGATGCGCATCGAGATCAAGAAGGTGCATCAGAAGGTGCGCACCACCACGGTCTACGTCACCCACGACCAGGTCGAGGCCATGACATTGGCCGATCGCGTGGTGGTGATGAACCACGGGCGTATCGAGCAGATCGGTCCCCCCAACGAACTTTATCACCGGCCTGCGACAAAATTCGTCGCCGGCTTTATCGGCTCTCCGGCGATGAATTTCATCCCCTGCCGCATCGAGGATGCCGGTGGGACATTGCAGGTCCGCATCAGCGACACCATCGCATTTCCGCTGCCGCGGGAGCACGCCGCGCGCTACGGCGGCACCTCCCGCGATACCAAGCTGCTGCTCGGCCTGCGGCCCGAGCACATCGTCGATGCGCAGAGCGGGCAAGGACCGTCCTTCCAGGCCTTCAACGCAACGCCCGACGTGATCGAGCCGATGGGCATGGAGACCTTCGTCTATTTCCCCATTGCCGGCGTCCAGCTCTGCGGCCGGATCAATCCCGGTATCGATGCGCGGGCCGGCGTGCCGCTGCGGTTGGCCGTAGACCTCAATCACATGCACCTGCTAAATGAGGCAACCGGCCAGGTCCTCTAGGTTTTCGGCTTCGATGGAATCCTCCGTCGTCATGCGCGGACTTGATCCCGCATCCATCTTCTTCAAGAATGATGGATCGCCGAGTCATAGGCGAGCGAAGCGACGCCGTTCTTCGAACGGCTATGGCCGGCAATGACGTTTTCGTCAGAACATGAAACGCTATACGAGACGGCCGTAACAAAGCAGGACGAGGCGAGGAATGGCGACAAACAAGAAGAAACTGCTGATTACCGAGTCGATGTCGGATCAGGGATGGCAACTCTTCAAGGCGCGCGACGACATCGAAGCCATCGTGTTCGACAACATGATCCCGCAGAAGGACTTCGTCGCGCTGCTCGAACATCACGCGCCGGTGCACGGCGTGGCGCTGGGCGCCACCGCTTTCGGCCCGCGCGAACTCGAGGCGGCACGCGACATGAAAGTGGTGGCGCGGATCGGCGTCGGCTATGACGCCATCGACGTGCCGGCGCTGAGCGGCCGCAAGGTGGCGCTGATGGTGGCCGGCGCCGCCAATTCGCCCTCGGTTGCCGAACAGGCGTTGTTCATGATGCTGACGCTGGCCAAGCGCGGCGTCGAACTGCACGCTTTGGTGCGCGACGGCAAATGGGCGACGCGGCTCGGCGCGCTGCCGTTCGATCTCTACGGCAAGACACTCCTGATCGTCGGCTTCGGCCGTATCGGTACCCGCACCGCCAAACGCTGCCTCGCGATGGAAATGGAGGTGCTGGTCTACGATCCGTACAAGAGCGCCGACGACATCCGCGCGGCCGGCTGCGTGCCGGTGGACGATCTCGACAAGGCCCTGCCCCGCGCCGATTTCGTCAGCCTGCACTGCCCGAAGACACCGGAAACCATCGGCCTGATCAATGCGGCGCGGCTCGCGCTGATGAAGCCCACGGCGTATCTCGTCAACACCGCGCGCGGCGGCATCGTGGTGGAGGCCGCGCTGTATGACGCATTGGTCAACGGCCGGCTGGCTGGCGCCGGTCTCGACGTATTCGAGCAGGAGCCGCCGCCGCTCGGCCACGCGCTGCTCGCGCTGCCCAATGTCGTGATCGCGCCGCATGTCGCCGGCGTGACGCGGGAGGCGCTCGACCGCATGGGCGAGCAGACCGCGCGCAACATCCTCAGCGCGCTCGACGATGCTCACATTCGTCAGAACGTCATCAATCAGGACGTGCTGAACTGATAGGCCGTCGTCCCGTAGACTATTCCGGAGTTGGTTTCGCCCGCAGATTTGCAACACAAAAGGCGTCGTCCCCGCGCAGGCGGGGACGACGCCGGGGACTGGTCTGGCAACCATTGCAATTCAGGAGCACCGCATGGCCTTCAAGGAATTCGGCAATCACGACGCGGTCGGCCTCGCCGAACTGGTGCGCAGCAAGCAGGTGAGCCCGGCCGAGCTGCTCGACGAAGCCGTCGCACGCACCGCGAAAGTCGACCCGACCATCAACGCCGTCGTGGTGAAGCACGAAGATTATGCCCGCAAGCAGATCGAGAACGGCCTGCCCTCCGGCCCTTTCACCGGCGTTCCGTTTCTCCTGAAAGACCTTGAAATTCTTGCCGGCACCCGCACCACCTTCGGCGCCAGCGTATTCAAGGACAACGTCGCCGATCATGACGGCACCGTGGCCGCGCGGTTCAAGGCCGCCGGCCTCGTGGTGTTCGGAAAAACCTCCAGCCCCGAATTCGGCCTGCTGCCGACCACCGAGCCGCGCCTGTTCGGACCGACGCGCAATCCATGGAATCCCGCGCATTCCTCCGGCGGCTCGTCCGGCGGCGCGGCGGCGGCGGTCGCCGCGCGCATCCTGCCGGTCGCGCATGCCAGCGACGGCGGCGGCTCGATCCGCATTCCGGCATCCGCGTCCGGCGTGTTCGGCCTCAAGCCGACGCGCGCCCGCACGCCGCTCGGGCCCGACCGCGGCGAAGGCTGGGGCGGCTTCTCCTGCAATCACGTCGTCAGCATCAGCGTGCGCGACAGCGCCGCGATGCTGGACGCCATTCACGGGCCCGAACCGTCGAGCCCCTATACGGCCCCACCGCCGCAGCGCCCGTATCTCGAGGAGGTGAAACGCGAGCCTGGGCGGTTGCGCATCGCCTTCACCGACAAGTCGCCTTATGGCGATGCGATCGATCCGGAGATCGCCGCCGCCGTGCGCGATGTCGCGGCGCTGCTCGCTGAACTCGGCCACGATGTCGAGGAGCGCGCACCGACCCTGCCCGCCGACCCCGCCGATGTGATGGCGACCATTGTCGCCGCCAACACCGCGCTCACCGTGCGCCTCGCCGAACAGCGGCTCGGCCGCGCCATGACCGATCAGGATTTCGAGCGGCTGACGCTCGCCAGCGCGCGCAATGCCTCGCGTCAGAACGCGACCGATTACGTCGCGGCACAGCTGGCCGCATTCGAGATTTCGCGCAGCCTCGCCACGTTCTTCGCAAGCTGCGATGTCTTCCTGTCGCCGACCTTGTGCGCGCCGCCACTGCGCATCGGCGAGCTCGACAGCATGTCGGAAAACCTGTCGCACATCTCGCCGGTGTTGCGGCGCTATATGCCTGGCACCAGCATGTACAATATGTCGGGCCAACCCGCGATGTCGGTGCCACTGGCGTGGAACGCCGCCGGCCTGCCGCTCGGCATGATGTTCGCCGCGCGCTTCGGCGACGAAGCGACGCTATTCCGCCTGGCCGCGCAGCTCGAACAGGCGCGGCCGTGGAAGGATCGCAAACCGCCGATCTGCGCATAAGAGCTGAGTGGTGTGATGCTCATGGCGCCAACAATCTCGGCGTCGTCCCCGCGAAGGCCGAGACCCAGAACCCCATTGTTTCCGTCATGGCCGAGTTTGTCCCCGGCCATCCAGGTTCTTCATGTCAGATCTCTGCAAAGACGTGGATGCCCGCGACACGCGCGGGCATGACGACGGAGAGGTCCCGGCTTTCGCTGGGACGACGATTTATCGTGTTGCTCGTCCGTAACTAAATACGGGGCGTGCTCACTCCGCCGTAACCGGCCGCGTGTAGTCTGCGTCGCTCACCTTCTCCAGCCATTCGACGGTCGAGCCGTCGAGCGCTTCCTGCATCGCGATATGGGTCATGCCGTGATCGGGCGCGGCGCCATGCCAGTGCTTTTCCCCCGGTGGGATCCACACCGTGTCGCCCGGCAGGATCTCCCGCACCGGGCCGCCCTCGGTCTGCACGCGTCCGACGCCGGCCACGACATACAGCGTCTGGCCGAGCGGATGGGTGTGCCAGGCGGTGCGCGCGCCCGGCTCGAAGCTCACCGATGCGGCGCGCAGCCTGGCCGGGGCTTCGGTGTCGATGATCGGATCGATGCGGACCCTGCCGGTGAAATAGCTGTCGGGTCCGGCAGCGCTCGGCTTGCTGCCGCAGGCAATGATCTTCATGGCGGTTCTCCTTGCTGTCCTAATGATGAGGCCACCACCGCGCTCTACGCAAGGACGCACCCGCTATTTCCCTTGCCCTGCCCGCGAACCCGTGTGACGATATCATTGGCCATGCGCCGAGAGCCGCTTGGCCGCGACGGCCGCAGGCCGGCCGCCGCTCAACAAGGGTGCGGTCGGCGAAGCACGGCCCGTTTTGCTGGCAGCACCGCTGAGAAACGCGAGTGGAGGTCAGCCATGG
>DATMSE010000131.1:0-5500 GCA_035565575.1 Xanthobacteraceae bacterium | reverse complement strand
TCGATCCCGCCGATCAGCGAAGCGACGACGATTCCCGGCAATCAGGGCCTCACGCAACAGGCCGCGTTCGAACGCCAGCAGCGCATCTTCGCGCCGTATCACCACGCCATCACCGAGGCACTGGATCGGCGCGCGCAGGCGCAGCGGCCGACGATTCTGGTGTCGCTGCACAGCTTCACGCCGATCTATGCCGGCGTGGCGCGGCCGTGGCACATCGGCACGCTCTACAACCGCGATCATCGCCTGCCGAAGGCGATGCTCCGCGAGCTGCGCGCCGAGCCCGCGCTGGTGGTCGGCGACAACCAGCCCTACGCGGTGAGCGACACCACCGACTACACCATCCCGGTGCATGGCGAGAAACGCGGCCTGATCCACACCGGCATCGAGATCCGTCAGGACCTGATCGCCGACGAGAGCGGCCAGCGCGACTTGGCGGAGCGGCTGGCTCGCATTCTGCAGAAGCTGGAAGCGGAATTGCTGGCGCTGGCGTAAGTCAACGGGCCCGCGTCAGCGCCAGCCAGACGCCGCCGCCGATCATGCACAATCCTGACAGGCGCGAGACCAGCCGGGTGCGGCTGGTGGAGAGCAGCGTCCGTGCCCGGCCCGCCAATAGCGCATAGATTGCGTCGGTCGCGCCCGCGATCACCATGAAGGTGGCACCGAGCAGGATGACTTGCGGAAAGTGCGGCTTCTCCAGATCGACGAACTGCGGAATGAACGCGCCGAAGAAGATCAGCATTTTTGGATTGCTGAGCAGCACCACCAGCCCCTGCAGAAAGAAGCCGCCCTTGGGCGGCGGCGGCGCATCGCCCTTCGTGACCTGGACGCCCGGCGAGCGCACCATCTTGAGGCCGATCCACACCAGATAGGCCGCGCCCGCGAAGCGCACCCAGTCGAACCAGTAGCCCATCGTCGCCATCATCGAGGTCAGCCCGACCGCGACGATGCCGATCGAGATCGCAAGCCCGACCTGCGCGCCGGCGATGTTGATCAGCGCCGCGCGCGTGCCGTGGCGCAGGCCGTTGGCGACCAAGAGCGTCACGATCGGTCCCGGCACGATGGCGAGCACGAGGCAGGCGGCGACGAAGGCGAGATAGAGTTGCAGGGACATGAGACATCGTCCGGCGGCGTTGGATGACGACGACTATGCACGAGAACGGTGACGAAGTCTTCTCTTCCTTGCGCAGATGCCTGCGCGATCATCGGCGGCCGATATCAAACAGAACGCCGATGCCCTGGAGGCCGGCGATCCTGCCTGCGGCCGGCGCGCGCGGCCCGCGCGCTGCTCGTGCCCTCACGGTGCAGGAGTTTGCGAAGCGTCGAGGGATCGGCATAGCCGACCTTCTCCGCGATCGCATCGAAACTGAGCCGCGTGGTTTCCAGAAGCTCCGTCGCCTTGTCGACGCGCAGCTTCTGGACAAATCGCACCGGTGACAGCCCGGTGGCCTGCTCGCATCGGCGTGCAAAAGTGCGTGCGCCGAGCCCCACGGCCTTTGCGAGTTCGGAGATCGAAAAGGTCCGATGCAGTCGCGCCCGTGCCCAGCGCTCGGCGCGCGACATCCGGTCGTCGGCCGCGGCAAGAAAGGACAGCGCCATGTAGCGCGATTGCGACGGCCTGCGATCCAGCAGCAGAAACCGTGCGCAGCTGTCGGCGAGGTCGGGACCGGCATGACGCGCGATGATCGAGAGCATGAGGTCCAGTTGCGCCATCGCCGCGCCAGCGGTCGTGATCCTCCCGTCGGTCAGCACCATCGCGTCGGTGTCGAGCATCACTTCAGGAAACAACTTGCGAAACAGCGGCGCGAGCCACCAGGTCGTCGTTGCGCGCCGCGCATCCAGCAATCCCGCGCTCGCAACCAGAAAGACCGCCGAACAGGAACTCGCGATTTCGGCGCCGGATCGAAACGCCGCGCGCAGGGCTTTCCGCGCCATCTCCGCGTCGCGCCGTTGCAATCCGTCGCGGACGCGTTGTTCATCGGTCCAGGCCAGCCCGGGAACGATGACCACGTCAGCGGATTTTCTGGCGGCCGGTTTCGCGGGCAGCCTTGCAAGGCGCGCAGCCCACCGCGCGCCTGATCCGGAAATTCTGACGTCGAAGCAGCGCGGCCGTCCCGCGCGCGCACGAATGCCGTTGGCGACGTCGATCAATTCGAAGGTGATCGCGACACTCGCGGGCGAGGCTCCTTCCAACACCAGAACGTCAATCAACGGCATGGCAAAATAGACCCGAATAATGTCGATTTCGACACTTGGTCGATATCAATGCCCGGGACATACCGTTTGCGCAATCTTTTTGCGGAGAACGCCATGAGCGATGCGCTGCTGAGGCCCGACGATTTATCCGATTTCGACCGGCGGATTGTCACGCTGGAGACCACCGCAAAGCCGGTCTATGTGACGGGCGACGGTCCGGCCGTCATCGTCATGACGGAGATGCCGGGCATCAGTCCTCACGTCGCGCGTTTCGCGCGCTGGGTTCGCGACGCAGGCTTTCGGGTCTACATGCCGTCGCTGTTCGGGAAGGATGGCGACGTTCCCGACGCTGAAACCGCCGCCGGTGTCTTTCGGCGGGCCTGCGTCAGCGCGGAATTCCGCGCGCTCGGCGGCGGAGCCTCGAGCCCGGTGGCGAACTGGCTGCGGGCGCTCGCAAGGCTTGCGCATGAGGAGAGCGGCGGGCCGGGCGTCGGCGCCATCGGCATGTGCTTCACCGGCAACTTCGCGCTGAACCTGATGCTGGAGCCGGTGATGCTGGCTCCGGTGGTGTCGCAGCCGTCCCTGCCGTTGGACAATCCCGCCGGAATCGAAAGCTCCGCCGAGGAACTGGCGCAGATCCGCTCAAGGCTGGAACGGGACGACCTCACCGTTCTCGCTTACCGATTTGCCGGCGACTCATTCTGCCGCGCCGAACGGTTTGCGGCCTATCAGGCCGCGCTCGGCGAGCGCTTCATTGCGCGCGTGTTGCCCGACACGGCGGCGAATACCGGACCCATGCCGCCCTTCTTCGAACACTTCGTGAAGACCCCGCACAGCGTCGTCACGGTTCATCTGATCGACGAAGCGGGACAACCCACGCTCGCGGCCCGGGACGAGATTCTTGCCTTCTTCCGCAAGCGCCTGAAACCCGCATCAGAGTGAGGCCGGAGCGGACACGCACCGAATCCCACGATCCGACACCCACGATCCGATGGAGTTCCATCCAGCCGCGGTTCCTCCGCCTCATCCTTTTCACCGTGCTGCCTTCCTATAGTCAAAGCGTAAATGCATCCGTCTTTCGTGCCCGCGGTCGCCGGATTCGTCGCCGCGCAGCGCATCGAGATGACCAGGAGCACCGGATGCAATTGCACCATGCCGACCGGCACGACGCGATCGCCGCACAGCTACGCGCTTTGTCGACGTCCGACGCGAACGACCCGCCGAAGTCCAGCGTGACGCCTGCGGCATCGCCGGAGGCGGCAGCCGAGCCGCCGCTCAGCGCCACGCCATTGAACGACAACGCCGGCGACATGCGGATTTTGACATCACGTGCGCGGTCTGGCCGCCACGTTCTGTTCCTGGCCATCTGCGCAGGCGTGGCCGCGACGATGGCCTGGCACGTCTATGGCGATCAGGCGAAGCAGACGTTTTCGCCCCTGCTGCCGCGGTTCCTCGCCAATGCGCCGGCGCCGACGCAAAGCGCCAATGCCGCCGAGCCGCAAGACGCGCCCGCCCAGGTGGCCGCGTCTCAACCGACGGCGGACGCGCCCGCGCAAGAGAGCAGCGACGCGGCATCGGCGGCGCCCTCATCCGCTGCGCCGGCTCCTGAGACGCCGGCGGCGGAGCCCGCTCCGGCACAGGCGGCGCTGCCGCCAGAAGTCAAGCAGTCGCTCGACACCATGGCGCGCGAAATTGCGTCGTTGAAGCAAACCGTCGAGCAGCTGCGCGATGGTCAGCAGCAACTCAGCAGCGATATCGCGAAGCTCAACGAGCAGGCGGCACGTCACAAGGCCGCCGAGCAGACGCCGAAGGCAGCGCCGCGGCCGCGGCATTCGTCAACGCCGCCCGCGGCGGGGCGAACCCCTGTGGCGACACGAACCGTTGCGCCCGCTCCGCCGCCAACACAACCGCCGCGGCAGATCTATCCGGAAGCCGCACCGCGGCGCGAAGCTTATATCCCACCACCGGCGCCGGCGCCTGTGCGGCTTCCGCCGCCGCCAGGCGACAGCAGCGTTCCGCGACCGCCAATGCCGCTGCAATAATCGCGCATTGCCTGCATCGTAAGTATCAAGCCGCCGCGCGTCGACGACTCGCGGCGGCATAAGCCTGCGCGCCCGATCCCATCGATTTACGTTGCTCGGCTTTCGCCACCGCATCCACGGCGCGTCGACAGCGCCAACAGCCGGACCGGGCATGTTCGGAAGCTCACGCTTGACATGCAACCATTTGGTTGCCTATTATCCTTGCCATGGATGAAGTCTTCAAAGCACTGGCGGACGCGTCGCGGCGCGCGCTGCTGGACAGGCTTCACGCCCGGAACGGCCAGACCCTGAGCGAACTTTGCGACGGCCTCGCCATGACGCGGCAGGCCGTCACGAAACACCTTGCGATTCTGGAAGCGGCCAATCTCGTCGCCACCATCAGGCACGGCCGCGAGAAACTGCACTACCTCAACCCGGTGCCGATCCATCAGATCGGCGAGCGGTGGATCAGGAAATTCGAGCGCGACAAGCTTGCCGCGCTCAGCGACCTCAAACGACGATTGGAGTCCCGTGATGCGTAAGCCCGATTTCGTCTATGTGATCTACATCCAGACCACGCCGGAAAAACTCTGGAATGCCCTGATCGATCCGGAGATGACCAAGGAATACTGGTGGCGACACCGCAACCGCTCCGACTGGAAGCCCGGTTCGGCATGGAGCCACGAGAACTACGACGATGCGAGCAAGGTCGATGTCGTCGGCACCGTGATCGAAAGCGATCCGCCACGCCGGCTGGTGCTCACCTGGGCCAATCCTAATGAGGCGTCGGACGCTTCAAAAGTGTCGCGCGTGACGTTCGATCTGCATCCGCTGGAGCACGAGGTTCGCCTCACCGTCACCCACGACGAAACCTATCCGGAGATGCTCAGCGCGATCTCGATGGGCTGGCCCGCAGTGCTGTCGAACCTCAAGACCATGCTGGAAACCGGCCGTGCGATGCCGATGGCGCGCGATCGCCGGCCGGTAAAATAACGAGCGCGACGGCTCTGACGGTATTCATCCATGCCGGACAGAGCCGCCGAGCGACCATGCCAGCGAGGAAACGATATGCTCGACATTACTGCATTCACGCCACACACGGTCTACACGATCTATATCGTCGCGGCGCCTGAGCAGGTGTGGCAGGCGCTCACCACCGCCGAGTTCAGTCGAAAGTATTTCTCCGGTTTCGCGGTCGAGGTGGAGGAACGCGTCGGCGGCCGTTTCGTGGTGCGCGCGCCGGACGGCTCCGAGCACATCGGCGGCGAGGTGCTGGCCTGCGAGCG
>DATMSE010000130.1:0-66237 GCA_035565575.1 Xanthobacteraceae bacterium | reverse complement strand
TATAGTGATTCATGTTCTGACATGAGGTGTCATTGCCGGGCTTGACCCGGGCATCCACGTTCTTCTTCTTGCTGACAACTAAGACGTAGATGGCCGGGACGAGCCCGGCCATGACGACGTTTGAGGCTGGCGCTAGTCTTCGCTGCCGTCATCGCGAGAAGCGAAAGCGACGAAGCAATCCAGATACTTGAAGAAAAACTGGATTGCTTCGCTTCGTCGAATGACGGACGTCTAACTCTGTCTCGTATCCCGGACGCGATGCAGCGCGAAGCGGTGCTTCGCTGATCCGGGATCGTCACGTAGGGCCCCGTCGATACGGTCCCGGCTCTGCGGCGCGGCGCTATACGCCGCACCGCGTCCGGGACACCGGCCGAGTTACGTCCCGCTCCACGCCTTGACGATATCGCCGAGATTCGCCGTCACCGCGTCGCGGGCGGCGGAGGGCGTGCGCGAGAAGCGCGGCGCGGGCGCCGGCTGCGGGATGCCGTGGCGGGTGATGAACACCTCGCGCGCCTTCATGTGCGGATGCTGCGTCGCCTCGCTCATGGTCAGGATCGGCGCGAAGCAGACGTCGGAGCCTTCCATAATGGCGCACCACTCGTCGCGGGTCTTGCTCTTGAACACCGCCGCGAGCTTTTCCTTCAGCGCCGGCCAGCCCTTGGCGTCCATCTGCGCGTCGTAGGCGGGATCATCGAGGCGAGCGAGCTTGCGCAGCAGCGCATAGAACTGCGGCTCGATCGAGCCGATCGAGATGAACTGGCCGTCCTTGCATTCATAGACGCCGTAGAAATGCGCGCCGCCGTCCAGCATGTTGCTGTCGCGCTCCTCGCGCCAGCGGCCGATGGCGGTCATGTCGAAGAACATCGACATCAGCGAGGCCGCGCCGTCGCACATCGCGGTGTCCACCACCTGGCCCTTGCCGGATTTGCCGGCTTCCACCAGCGCCGCCAGCACGCCGACGACGAGATAGAGCGCGCCGCCGCCGAAGTCGCCGACGAGGTTGAGCGGCGGCACCGGCTTGTCCTTGCCGCCGATCGCTGCCAGCGCGCCGGTGATGGAAATGTAGTTGATGTCGTGGCCGGCGGCAGAGGCCAGCGGGCCGGTCTGGCCCCAGCCGGTCATGCGGCCGTAGACGAGGCGCGGATTGCGCGCCAGCACCACGTCCGGGCCGAGGCCGAGGCGCTCCATCACGCCGGGGCGGAAGCCCTCGATCAACGCATCGGCATGGGCGAGCAGATCGAGCGCCTGCGCGATCGATGCCTTGTCCTTGAGGTCGAGCTCGATGACCTTGCGGCCGCGTCCCGCCACCGACTTGAGATTCTTGTTGGCGCCGACGCGGTCGAGCGTGATGACCTCGGCGCCCATGTCGGCCAGCATCATGCAGGCGAAGGGTCCCGGTCCGATGCCGGCGAATTCGACGATGCGCACGCCCTTCAGCGGGCCGGTGATCGGCTGCGATACGGCGCTGGTCTGCGGATCACGCGTGGTCACGGTGTCGGTCACGTCCACTCCCTGTCTTGAGGCAGGATGCGTCCGCGCGTCCCGCTTGCATTGATTGTCGGCTCGGATGGCCTATCGCACAAGCCGGTTTTGGCCGCAACGCGCTGCGCCCTCAAGCCGCGGAACCGCATACAGGGATTGCACGGATGCCGGTTCAATTCCTTGTCGCGAAAATCGCGGGCGAAATCCTCCCGAAGGCGTGCTTCGCAGCCGCGAGCGATGCGGCGCGCGAATGCCAAATCCGCTTCACGAGTGTTTGCCCGCTGCGGCGTTTCTGCCTAGTGTGCCTCGCATCAATTTGCGGTTCGAGGCTGGAGTTCGAGGTGATCGACAAGCGTGTGAAGTCGGTGGAGGAGGCCGTTGCCGGCATCCGTGATGGATCAACGGTATTGGTGGCAGGGTTCGGAATCGTCGGCGTCGCCGATCATCTGCTGGAAGCGCTGCACGATCAGGGCGCGAAGGACCTCACCATCGTCGCCAACAATTCCGGCAACGGCGATTACGGGCTGGCGCGGCTGATCAATTCCGGCCGCGTGCGCAAGGTGATCTGCTCCTATCCGCGCTCCGGCGATTACAGCGCATTCCTCAACGCCTACAAGGCCAAGACGCTGGAACTGGAACTGGTGCCGCAGGGCACCATCAGCGAGCGGATGCGGGCCGCCGCCGCCGGGCTCGGCGGCTTCTTCTCGCCGGTGTCGGCGCACACGAAGCTGGCCGAGGGCAAGGAAACGCGCGAGATCGACGGCCGGCTGCATGTGTTCGAGAAGCCGCTGCGCGGCGACGTCGCGCTCTTGAAAGCGAACAAGGCCGACCGCTGGGGCAACCTGACTTATCTGAAGTCGGCGCGGAATTTCAATCCGGTGATGGCGATGGCGGCCGAGCTGTCCATCGTCGAGGTCGACGAGATGGTCGATCTCGGCGCGCTCGATCCGGAAGCGGTGGCGACGCCGGGCGTGTTCATCGACCGTGTCGTCGTTGTGGGAGGAAATGCATGACATCGCCAGCTTACACCCGGCTCACCCGCGACCAGATGGCATGGCGCGCCGCGCAGGATCTGCCGGAGGGGTGTTTCGTCAATCTCGGCATCGGCATTCCGACGCTGGCGGCGAGCTATGTGCCGGCGGGCCGCGAGGTGATCTTCCACAGCGAGAATGGCGTGATCGGCCTCGGGCCGAAGCCGAAGCCGGGTGAGGAAGATCCCAACATCACTGACGCGGGCAAGAATCTCTCCACACTGGTCACCGGCGGCTGCTATGTGCATCACGCCGACGCCTTCCTGATGATCCGCGGCGGCCATCTCGATGTCAGCCTGCTGGGCGCGTTCGAGGTGTCGGAGACCGGCGATCTCGCCAACTGGACCACCGAGGACCCGGCGTTCCCGCCCGGCGTCGGCGGCGCCATGGATCTCGCGGTCGGCGCGCGCGAAATCCGCGTGCTGATGGCGCACACCCACAAGAGCGGATCGCCGCGCATCCTCAAGCGCTGCTCGCTGCCGCTCACCGCGCCCGGTGTGGTCAAGCGCATCTACACCGACCTCGCGGTAATCGACGTGACGGCGAAGGGCCTCATGGTGCTGGAAATGATCCCCGGCATGACGCTGGAGCTTTTGCAGACGATGACCGAGCCGAAGCTGCACCTCGCGGAGAGCTGGCAGACGCTCGCCCCGCCGCAGGCGATGGCGGCGTAACAGGTCTTACGGATGCATCCTTCAATTCGCTGTGGTTATTATTCCGTCATGCCCGGGACAAGCCCGGGCATGACGACGTCTCGAGGATTTTCGAAAGCTCTTTTGCGCAGACGTGCAACACGAAAACCATCGTCCCCGCGCAGGCGGGGGACCCATACGCCGCAGCCGTAATAGTGTCGGGACTGCCTGTTGCATTTCTCTTGACATGTCTGCGATCCCAACGATCACTGGGGTTGTGGGTCCCCGCCTGCGCGGGGACGACATTGTGATCGTGGCACCGTTGTGTGCCCCACCAACGTCATCCGTGTTTATGATTTTCGCGCCGAGTGCTTCTGCGGCAGCGGCTTATCCTCGTCGATGAGAATCCGTTCGGCGGCGCCGTCGAGGTCGTCATACTGGCCGCTGCGCAGCGCCCACATGAAGGCGGCGAGGCCGGCGAGGCCGAGCGCCAGGGCGATCGGCACCAGATACAGAAAATCGGTCATGCGCTTTTTCCCATCACTGGTTGCGCGACGATGGCTGCGGCGGCCGAGTCCGCGCCCTTGGTGCGCGTGGTGCCGCGCAGCCGCAACGCATTGGCGATCACGATGAGCGACGACGACGACATCGCCACCGCGGCGATCAGCGGCGTCACATAGCCCGACACTGCGATCGGCACCGCGATCACATTATATCCAATCGCCAGCGCGAGGTTTTGTTGCACCAGCCGCGCGGCATTTCGGGCGAGACCGATCGCTTCGGGAACCGCGCGCAGGCTTTGGTGCAGAAACACCAGATCGGCGGCGTTGCGGCCGACGTCGGCGGCCGAGGCCGGCGCCATCGACGCATGCGCGGCGGCGAGCGCCGGCGCGTCGTTGAGGCCGTCGCCGACCATCAGCACGCGATGGCCGCTCGCTTCGATATCGCTGATACGCGTGACCTTGCCGGCCGGCGAGACTTCGGACAGATGCCGCGCGCCGAGATCATCGGCGATGCGGCGCACCGCGTCGTCGCGGTCGCCGGACAGCACCTCGATGACGAAGCCGCGCGCGGCGAGGTCGGCGATCGCGGTCCGCGCACCGTCGCGCAGCCGGTCTTCGAATGCGAAGCGCGCCACAGGTTGTCCGTCGCGCGACAGCACGACATTGGCGTGGTCAACCGCGTCGCCGTCGGGTTGCGACAGCGCCCAGCTTGCGCGGCCGAGGCGATAGACATGCGCGCCGATGCGCGCTTCCAGCCCCGCGCCCGGAATTTCCGCGACCGCGCCCGCGTCGAGCGGCGATGCAATCACCGCGCCCGCCGCGGCCAGCGCGCGGGAATACGGATGGCGCGAATGCGTCGCCATCGCCGCCGCGATGCCGAGCGCATCGGCGTCGATCGATTCCGGATGCAGCAGGCGCGGCTGGCCGAGCGTGAGCGTGCCGGTCTTGTCGAACACCACGGTGTCGATCTCGGCGAGCCGCTCCAGCGCGCCGCCGTCCTTCAGCAGCATGCCGCGTTCGAACAGCCGCCGCGCCGCCATCACCTGCACCATCGGCACTGCGAGGCCGAGCGCGCAGGGGCAGGTGATGATGAGCACGGCAATCGCGATCGTCACCGCGCGATGCAGATCGCCGGTGGCGATCAGCCAGCCGATCATGGTCAGCAACGCGGCGGCATGCACCACCGGCGCATAAAGCCGCGAGGCGCGGTCGGCGATGCGGCGATAGGCGGAGCGGCCGGCTTCCGCCGTCTCCATCAGCCGCATCATTTCCGCAAGGAACGAATCGCGCGCGACGGCGGTGGCGATCAGCGTCAGCGGGCCTGTGAGGTTCAGCGTGCCGGCCTGCAGCAGCGCGCCCGGCGCGACCTGCACCGGCGCGCTTTCGCCGGTGAGCAGCGAGCGGTCGATATCGGACTGGCCGCTGGTGACGCGTCCGTCCACCGGCACGCGCTCGCCCGCCGCCAGCAGCACCGTCATGCCGATCTGAATGTCGTTCACCGGCAGATAGACGTTGCTGCCGTCCGGCTGCGCCACCAGCGCGCCGCGGGCCGCCAGTTGCGCGAGGCCCTTCACGGCGGTGCGCGCGCGTTCGCGCATCAGGTGATCGAGCGTGCGGCCGATCAGCAGGAAGAACAGCAGCGTGACGGACGCATCGAAGTAGGCATGTGCGCCGTGATGCAGCGTCTCATAAAGGCTGAGGCCGAAGGCCATGATGACGCCGATCGAGATCGGCACGTCCATGTTGGTGCGGCCGTGCTTGAGCGCGCTCCACGCCGAGCGGAAGAACACGCGTCCGGAATAGGCCAGCGCCGGCAGCGCGATCAGCGCCGAGATGCCGTGAAACAGGTCGCGCGTGGTCGGGTCGGCGCCGGCCCATACCGAGACCGACAGCAGCATGATGTTGCTGGCGGCGAAGCCGGCCACCGCCAGCGCGCGCAACAATTCGCTGAGCGTATTGTCCTTGCGCTCGGCGCCGGGATCGAACAGATGCGCGTCATAGCCGATATCGCGCAGCGCCGCGATGAACGGCGGCGGCGCGGCGTCCTCATGCCAGCGGATGGTGGCGCGCCTGCTGGACAGATTCACGCGGGCGGCTTCGACCCCCGGAAGGGCATTCAGCGCGCGCTCGACCGCCTGAATGCAGCCGCCGCAATGCATGCCGGGCACCGACAGGTCGGTCTGGCGGATGCCGTCGCCGACCGGACGGCTCGCCAGCCGCACTTCCTCGGCGCGGCTCGCGGCATCGCCGCCGAATGCGACCTCGCTGCCAGGGGCGCAACAACTCATCGCACGCTCCACTTCTGCCGGCGAACGCCTCCGGCCCTCGCCGGAGACCGCCGGCTCATGACGGCTTCACGGCCCGATAGGCATGCCAGGTGCCATGGCCGAGAACCGGAAACACCACGATCAATCCGAGCAGGCCGGTGGCGATGCTGAACAGAATCAGCGCCAGCATGATCGCGGCCCAGGTCAGCATTGCGGCGAGGTTGTGCCAGACCAGCGCCATGCTGGAGCCCATCGCGGTCAGCGCATCGACGCGCTGATCGAGCTGCATCGGGATCGAGAAGGCGCTGATGCCGAACGAGAACGCGGCGAACAGCGCGCCCACCACGCTGCCGACGAACAGCATCGCCCAGCCGGTCGGGGTGCCGAACAGCATCTGCGCGATGTGATCGAGGCCGGGGAACGGCACCAGGCCGAAGAACAACGCATAGACGATCACCGCGGCGCGCATCCACACCAGCATCAGCAGGCACAGCAGCACGCCGGTGAACATGATCTGCGCGCCCGCCGCCGGCCGCACGAAGATCATGTTGAACAGGCTGACGGGTTTGCCCTCGGCGATTTGCCGGCTCTTGGCATAGGGGCCGACCGCGAGGATCGGGCCCACCACCATGAAGCCGGCCAGCGCCGGAAACAGGATGTAATCCAGTTCGAACTTGAACAGGCCGTAGACGATCGCCGCCGACAGCAGGAATACGAACAGCCCGTAGACGATGCTGGGTCCCGGCCGGGTGCAGAAGTCGCGCCAGCCCAGCGCCAGCCATCTAAAGGCATCGGCCGATGTCAGTCCGCGCTTCCAGCGGTGATTCACCGGCAGCGGCGCGAGAACGGGCGGAATGATGATCGGTGAGGGTTCGGTGTCGGTCACGTCAGAGCCTCATCATGCGAAAACAAATCGGGTCAACGGGGTGTGCACGACGATTTCGCCGCGCTGAACGCGCCGGGCGAACCGGCCGCGCCGCCGCGCACATGGGCGACGCAATCCGGCTGCGAGCTGACGGCGACATGGACGAGGTGCCAGTTGGCGCCGATCACCAGCGCGAGGCCGGCGCCCACCATCAGCCAGATCCAGCCGCGTCCGCGTCGCATCGTGGTCTCCGAGCTCATTTCTTGCCGCTCCGCAGGTCGACCAGATAGAGCGCGAGGATTTTGCGATCGATCGCCGACAGCCGGCTCTCCCAGGTCGGCATATGGCCCTGCCGGCCGCCCCACAGCGTCGCCGCGAGCGACGCCTGATCGCCGCCGTAGATCCAGTAGGCATCGGTCAGATCCGGCGCCCCCATCTCGGTGTTGCCCTTGGCGTCCTCGCCGTGACAGGAGGCGCAGTTCGCCGCGAACAGCTCCTTGCCGGCGGCAACGGTGGCGGCATCGAGGCCCTTGGTCTCGGGCGACAGGCTGCGCACGAAGGCGATCACCTTCTCGATGTCGGCGCGCGGCAGCATGCCGTCCTTGCCGAAGGCCGGCATCTGCGAGGTGCGGGTTTCCGGATGCGCCGAGTTGATGCCGACGCGGATCGTCTCGAAGATCGCCTCCGGCGTGCCGCCCCACAGCCACGACGAGGTGGTGAGATTCGGATAGCCCTTGCCGCCCTGCGCGGTGCGGCCGTGGCAGACGGCGCAGTTGTCGCCGAACAGCGTGTGGCCGGTCTTGCGCACGACGTCCATCAGCGCCGCGTCCTTCTGAATATCGGCGAAGCTTTCCTTCTCGATGCGGTCGGTCCAGACGGTGCGCGCGAGCGCCGCCTGCTTCACCGACTGCGCCACGATCTGGTGCTGATCGTCACCGAGCAGGCCCTTGGTATAGGTGCGCCCCAGGGGCCAGGTCGGCATCAGGATCCAGTAGCCGACGGCGAAGATCACCGTCGATATCAGGAACAGCCAGATCACTTTCGGCACCGGCGTGTTGAGCTCGGTGATGCCGTTCCATTCGTGACCGGTGGTCAGGTACCCGGTATGCGGGTCGCGTTCAAAGTGCCCCATGATGTGATCTCATCCACGATATGGCTTGTCGTCGTCGGTGATGATCGCCTGCGCGGCCTGCTCGAACGGCTTCTTGTTCGAGGGCCAGTAGGTGTAGGCGAGCACGATCAGCGACAGACCAATCAGGTAGAACAGGCCGAAGGATTTGGAGAACCAGACGAGCAGGTCGTGGGTCATGGTCATTTCTCCGCGGAAGCGACGGGCTTGTGCGCGACATCGGTCAGCCGCCCGAGGATTTGCAGATAGGCCACCAGCGCATCCATTTCGGTCAGCTCGGCGGGCTTGCCGTCGAAGGCGCGCACGGTGGTCTTCTCGCCGTAGCGCTTGGTGACGCCTTCGGCGGCGGGCGAGTCGGGCGCGGCCTGGCCGTAAGCGTCCGCCGAGGCATTGGCGATCATGTCGTCGGTATAGGGCACGCCGACGGCGCGCATCGCCTTGAGGTCCTTGCCCAGCGTCTCGGTCTGCAGCGGCGTGCGCAGCAGCCAGCGATAGGCCGGCATCACCGATTCCGGCACCACGTCGCGCGGATTGTTGAGATGGGCGACGTGCCAGTCGTCGGAATACTTCTCGCCGAGGCGGGCGAGATCGGGGCCGGTGCGCTTCGAGCCCCACAGATGCGGGTGGTCGTATTTGGATTCGACCGCCAGCGAATAGGGCCCGTAGCGCTCCACCTCGTCGCGCAGCGTGCGAACCATCTGCGAATGGCAGGCGTAGCAGCCTTCGCGGACATAGATGTTGCGGCCCGCCAGTTCGAGCGGAGTGTAGACCCGCATGTTCGGCGCCGCTTCCACCGTCTGGTGGATGGTGAACAGCGGCGCGATCTCGACGATGCCGCCGATCGAGGCGACGCCGACGATGGCGAGCACCAGGCCGATGGATTTGCGTTCCAGCCGGTAATGAAATCCAAACATCGTCGTTACTCTCCGGGCTGCAATGCGGGGGCGCCGGCGGCGCCGATCTCGGGATAGTCGGCGGGATTGTGCGCCGCCTGCTCCTGCGACGCGGTGCGGATCGTCATCCAGATGTTGTAGAAGCCGATGATCGCGCCGAGCAGGAAGAACAGGCCGCCGATGGCGCGGGCGATGTAGTAAGGATGCATCGCCACCAGCGAATCGAGGAACGAGTAGGTCAGCGTGCCGCTCTCGTTATAGGTCCGCCACATCAGGCCCTGAATGATGCCTGAATTCCACATCGCGAAGACGTAGACGACGGTGCCGGCAAGGGCGAGCCAGAAGTGGGCCTCGACCAGCCTCGCCGAATACATGCCCTCGCGCTTCCACAGCCACGGCACCGAGGCGTAGATCGCGCCGAAGGTGATCATCGCCACCCAGCCCAGTGCGCCGGCATGAACGTGGCCCACGGTCCAGTCGGTGTAGTGCGACAGCGAGTTCACCGGACGGATCGCCATGAACGAGCCTTCGAAGGTGGTGAGGCCGTAGAACACCGCCGCCACCATCATGAAGCGCAGCACCGCGTCGTCGCGCACCTTGTGCCAGGCGCCGTTCAGCGTCATCAGCGCGTTGCCGGCGGAGACCCAGGACGGCACCAGCAGCATCACCGAGAAGGTCATGCCGAGCGACTGCACCCACTGCGGCAGCGCGGTGTAGTGCAGGTGATGCGAACCGGCCCACATGTAGAAGAAGGTGATGCCCCAGAAGCTGATGATCGACATCCGGTAGGAGTAGATCGGGCGGCCGGCGCGCTTGGGCATGTAGTAATACAGCATGCCGAGAAAGCCGGAGGTGAGGAAGAACGCCACCGCGTTGTGGCCGTACCACCACTGGGTCATCGCGTCCTGCACGCCGGAGAACAGCGAATAGCTCTTGGCGCTGCCGAACGAGATCGGTACCGCGAGGTTGTTGACGATGTGCAGCATCGCCACCACCAGGATGAACGCGAGATAGTACCAGTTGGCGACGTAGATGTGCGGTTCCTTGCGCCGCGCCAGCGTACGCATGTAGAGCACGAAATAGGCCACCCACACGATCACCAGCCAGATGTCGGCATACCATTCCGGCTCGGCATATTCGCGCGACTGCGTCACGCCCATCAGGTAGCCGGTGGCGGCGATGATGCAGAACAGGTTGTAGCCGAGCAGCACGAACCACGGGCTGAGCTGATCCGGCAGCCGTGCCCGCGTGGTCCGCTGCATCACGTAGAAGGAGGTGGCGATCAGCGCGTTGCCGCCGAAGCCGAAGATCACGCCGGAGGTGTGCACCGGGCGCAGCCGGCCGAAGCTGGCCCAGGCCGCATCGAAGGTCAGGTCCGGAAAAGCGAGCAGCCAGGCGACCCAGTCGCCGACTCCCATGCCGATCACGGCCCAGACCATCGCGGCGATGATGCCGAACTTGGTCGGCGTGTCGTAATAGCTGTTGAGCCGTTCTTCCGGTGGCTCCGGCGCGTAGTAGCCGGAGATCACCGCGAAGATGCCGGCAATCGCCGCGATCATCACCATCGCGCCGTGAATCCCGAACGGGTCGCTGCGGCCGGCGGCGGCCATGGCGAGGCCGACGATGGCCAGCACCAGCAGAATGACCAGTGCGCTCTGGCGCTCGTTTTTTGTGAGTTCGGCGATCATCGAAAACACACCCCTTGTTTCATCGCGCGGAATGCTTGACGCAGCCGCCGCGGCGATCTGCCTTGGCAATGCCCCAGTGGCATGAGCCCGGGGGAAGCCCCGAGGCTCAGCAGCCGGATAGATTTCCAGCTATATCGTGTCCGGGGATTGCATCTTTGTGCAAACGCAAATTGACGCTGCAGCGCGGCGGCGGCCGCGATGCCGTCAATGCGATTCAAGGGCCGCCGATGTCAGTTGAAGATGCCGGCCGTGGTCGTTGCAGTCGTGCCGGTTGGTCCATCCACTGCTGCTCGAGCGAATGCCGCGGCCGCGCGAGGCGCCCGCTTGATGCTGATGCCGATGGCGTCCGGGACGCGCGGCGCAGGGCTAGCGCGAAGCAGGCCCGCTTCCCGCATCCGCGGTGTTCTTCGTCGTCGCCTGATCCAGCAGCGCGGTCATGCGTTTGGTGGCGAGCGGCGGCAGCTTGGCCTGTTTGACCGCCTCGAGATTGGCGGTGTCGCCGCCGACTTCGATCAGCCCCACCATGCCCATGCCGAAGTGCGGCACGCAGCGGTAGCCGTAGAGGCCCGGCTTCTCGAAGGTGACGCTGATCTCCTGCGACAGCTTGCCTTTGAACGGCGTTGCACCCTCCGGCAGCAGGCCCGGAATGGTTTCGGCGTCGTGGCCCTTGTCGGTCGGGACGAATTTGACGGTGTCGCCCGGCTGCACTTTCAGGAACGGCGGATCGAAGACCATCGCCTGATTGTCAGGCCCCTTGTTCAGCATCTTGACTTCGTACTCTGCCGCATGGGCAGGAACGGTCAGCAGCAGCGCACCGGCGCAAAGCATCAGCGTGGTCAAGCGTGGCATGGGGCAACTCCGTCTCGCGACTGCCGTCAAAGGGCAGTCCCTTCATCTTGCAGGCGCACCCTATGCACGTCCGCAACACGCTCGTTGCGCTGGCGCAAGTTGAAGCAAAGAGTTTTCCTGGCACGTATTTCTCAGGTGTCATGGCCGGGCTTGTCCCGGCCATCCACGTCTTGCTTTCTGACTCTTCGTAAGGACGTGGATGC
The DNA here is from genome assembly GCA_035565575.1 of Xanthobacteraceae bacterium. Taxonomy (GTDB): domain Bacteria; phylum Pseudomonadota; class Alphaproteobacteria; order Rhizobiales; family Xanthobacteraceae; genus 62-47. The sequence goes on along the minus strand of DATMSE010000130.1, from coordinate 54,695 downwards.
CCGGCACAAGGCCGGGCATGACGATGGATAGGATGTTCGTGAAACGAAAACCTACAGCAGCGGACTCGGTCGTTCCGGCAGCACCTGACCTTGCGCCAGGGCATCAGCGAAGGCGTGATGGATGTCGCGATGGATCGCCTCGTCCTCGCGCATGGCGATGATCATGTCGCTGAGCAGCGCGCCGGGCGCGAGATTCCAGTAGGCCACTGCGGTGTCCGGCGCCGGGCCGTTGGGGATCGCGCCGGATTCCAGCGATGCGAGATAATCCGAATAGCCCTTCACCGAACGCTCGGCGAGATAGCCGGCGAGGCGATGGGCGCAGCGGCCCGAAATCAGCGAGAGCAGGAAATAGGCATTATAGAAGGTGCCCTGACCGATCGCGATCAGCCAGCGCTCGCCCCAGCTCGGCCGCCTGATGGCGACGAAGGCCATCAGGTGCGCGCGCTGGTTTTCCGCCTCGTCCATGAAGGCGCGGACCCAGCCGCGATCGTCGATCAACTGCCGCAGGCATTGTAAATGGAGCAGGCTCGCCGCCACCATCGCCGGCACCGCCGCGATGGTCTCCAGCACCACGACGCGCCCGCCGTAACGGCGGCTGAAGCCGCCGGCCATCGCCGTCAACAGCCGTTCCGCCCACGCGGCAAAACGATCCGACAATGTTTCCGGAACGTGATGGCGCAGAAGATCGGTCTTGTTGACGTTCAGCATCGCAGCTCCCTGAAAACGCGGCGCCAGTCTGGCAGTGGCGCAGGCCGGCGTCACGGTCTTTGCGCCAACGCAAATAACCAGCAATATGCCGCCCGGCAGGCCCGCGATTCGATGCCCGCACTATGCGGCGAAGTTGCGGGCGCGGCTAGTGTGGTGTTGGTTCTGACATTCGTCACCGGCGTGCCGCGACAGGCTGCGGAGGTCGGGCCCGGAATATGGCCGGATTCGCGAGGGTGGCGGCAGATTCGCGGTTTGGCCGGCGATAGCAGGGGATGGCGCGAAAGCAGCGGTATGGTCGAATCTCCCGATATCGACATCCTGGCCCGCAGTGAACTGTTTCGTGGCGTGCCGGCCGACGTGCTGCGCCAACTGCAGGCGACGTCATTCCGCCGCAAATTTGCGGCGGGCGAGACCGTATTCCAGCAGGAAGACACCGTCACGACCTGCTATGTCGTCGCCGTCGGGCGGCTGCGCGTCACCCAGTCCACGTTGGACGGCCAGCAGATCATCATTCGCTATCTCGGGCCCGGCGACGTGGTCGGCTATGCGGCGCTGACCGGCGGCGAGGTGCATCCCGGCGCGGTGACGGCGGTGGACGACAGCCATCTCATCGGGATGCCGGCCGCGGTGCTGCGCGAGGCCATGACGCGGCATGCGGCGATCGCGATCAATGCCGCGGCGCTGCTGGGCCAGCGCTATCGCGACCTGCAATTGCGGCTGCGCGAACTCGCGACCGAGAAGGTCGAGCGGCGCATCGCCCACACCTTGCTGCGGCTGGCGCAGCAGGCGGGACGGCGCACCGCGCGCGGCGTCGAGATCGCGTTTCCGCTGTCGCGGCAGGATCTGGCGGAGATGACCGGCACCACGCTGCACACCGTCAGCCGCACCTTGAGCGGATGGGAGGGGCGCGGCATCATCGACAGCGGCCGCCGCCGCGTGGTGATCGCCAAGCCCGGCGCGCTGACCGAGGTGGCGGAGGAGGGCTAGGCTTCCGCGCGTTTTGTCCGGCGCGCCGTGCACAGGATCGGGCCGTAGCTTGCGACGAACAGCAGGAATGCCAGCGTCCAGGCCGCGCCGGACAGGTTGAGCGCCGCATGCTGCCAGTCGACGGCGAATGGCGCGACGACGCGCAGCAGCGCGGCGGTGAGGATCGCGAGATAGATCGACGTCGTCGCCGGGCCCGCGGTGAGCGCGTGGCCGGTATGGCCGAGGCTCGCGCGCGTCATCACCGCCAGCGTCATCACCCCGACCGCGCCGGCGGTCCAGGCGTGAATCACGGCGGCGGCGGGAATCGCGTCCGGCCACAGCGCATGGCCGGCGGCGAGCGCGAAGCCGAGCGGGACAAAGGCATAGCCGAGATGCAGGATCGCCAGCAGCGGTTCGGCAAATGTGAGGGTGCCGCGCCAGCGCGCCAGCCGCGCGATCAGAAGCAATGCCGCAAGCGCCGCCAGCGCGGCGGTGGTCTGCCCATCCGGTGCAATCACCCACGCCAGCAGCGCGACCACGCCGGTGCCGATGGCGACGGCGTCGAGCGCGTCGAACGGCGCGGGCAGGCGCGCGGGATCGCGTTTCACCAGCCAATTGCGGGTGAAACTCGGCGTCAGCCGCCCGCCGATCAAGGTGATCAGCGCCACCAGCGCGCCGACCGCGCCGCGCAGGCTGACGTCGAGCATCGCGCCGCCGAGCACGGCGGCATGGAATGCGGCGTTGGCGGCGAACAGCCAGGCCACCATCACCAGCACCCGCAGATTGCGCCAGTTCTTGCCGGCGACGATCTCGCGCCCGGCCACCGCCAGCACCGCGCCGAGAAACGTCAGGTCGACCAGCGCGGCGACGGCGGGACCGATTCCGGCCGCGCACAGCATCGCGATGCGTCCCAGCACCCAGATCAGGACCAGCGACAGCAGCGGAAATCCCGCCACCGGCAGCCGTCCGGTCCAGTTCGGGATCGCGGTGAACAGGAAGCCGCAGATCACCAGCGCGGCATAGCCGAAGATCAGCTCATGCGCATGCCAGGCGACGCCGCCGTAAACCTCGGCGATGGTCAGCATGCCGGCATAGGTCATCAGCCACAGCGGCACCGCCAGCGCCGCCCAGATTGCGGCGAGCAGAAAACAGATGCGAAAGGCATGGCTGAGGACAGGCGGCGTGGACATCGAACTTGTGCTTCAAACAGCTTGGAATGCCGCCACCATAGCGCGCGCTGCCGCGTCCCCTTTGCGCGAGCGCAAAGTCCAAGTGATCTTGTCTTATTTGATCGTCCCGCGCGCCGCCTTCAGCGCCGCGTCGATGCCGTCCCAGGCCGGCTTGTCGGGCGCGAAGCGGGTGCGCAGGTAGCGGATCAGTTCGGTGAGCTGCTGGTCGTTGAGGCTGTGCGAAAAGCCCGGCATCGCGCCGAGCTCGCCGTTCACCGGCTGGGTGATGCCCTCGAGAATGACGCGCGCGAGATTGTCGGGCGAGGGGCCGTGCAGGTTGCTGTTGAGCGCCAGCGAGGGCCGGCTGCCGAACCATTGCGGGCCGCCGGGCTCGTGGCACACCGCGCAGGCGCCGTCATAGATGCGCGCGCCCTGCTGCGACGCGTTGAGCGGCTTCGCGCTGGTGACGGCCTCAAGCCGCGCCGCCATCGCCTGCTGCGCCTCCTGCGTCGGCGCGTTCGGATTGAACGAGGCGAGATAGGTCGCCATGGCGCGGATGTCGCTGTCCGGCAGGAGCCTAAGTTCCTTCACCACCGGCGCCATCGGTCCCGCCGCGACGCCGTGAAACTGCGAGATGCCGCTACGCAGATACGTGAACAGCTCCTGCTCGCTCCACGGGATCGGCGCGTGCGACAGCGACGTCAAGGGCGGCGCGGTCCAGCCTTCGGCTGCGCCGCCGGCGAGTTTCAGCGACGCCTTCTCCGCGCCGAGCGCGTTGCGCGGCGTGTGGCAGGCGCCGCAATGGCCGAGCCCTTCCACCAGATAGGCGCCGCGATTCCAGGCGTCCGATTGGGTCGGATCGGCCGCGAAGGCCGCCGTCGAATGAAACAAGAGATTCCATCCCGCCAATAGCGGCCGCAGGTTCAGCGGGAAGGCGAGCCTGGTTTCCGGATTGGTCTGCCGCACCGGCGGCTGCGCCATCAGATAGGCGTAGAGCGCCTGCAAGTCGGCTTCGCTGGTTTTCGCGAAGTGATTATAGGGAAACGCCGGATAGAGATGCCGGCCGTCGCGATGGATGCCCTCGCGCATGGCGCGCGCGAAGGCGGGATATGACCACGCGCCGATGCCGGTCTCGACATCCGGCGTGATGTTGGTGGCATAGACGAGGCCGAACGGCGTCTCCAGCGGCCGGCCGCCGGCATTGACGATGCCGCCGTCCTGGGTGTGGCACACCGCGCAATCGCCGAGCGCCGCGAGCTGCGCGCCGCGCGCGATGGTCGCGGCCGAGTATGTGGAGGCATCCGGCGGCGCGATCGGCGCGATCGCCGGCCGCCATGGCGAGGCGGTAACGATCAGTCCAACCGCCGCCGTACACAGTGCGGCGAGCCCGGCCCACAGCCCGCGCTTCTTCAAAGGTGAAGGCGGCCTTGTCTTTTCTTCGGCCGCCAGCAGTCCCGCGCGAATCCGGTCCGGCGTGAACGGCAACTCGCGAAAACGCACGCCGGTCGCGTCGAAAATGGCGTTGGCGATGGCGGCGGCGCTCGGCACCGAGGCGGATTCGCCCACCCCAAGCGGCGGCTGGTCCGGCCGCTCGACGATCACCACGTCGATTGTCGGCACGTCGGGGAAGGTGATGATCGGATAACCGCCCCATTCGCGGCTCGCGACGGCGGAAGGCTCGAACGTCACTTCCTCCATCAGCGCGCGGCTGGTGGACTGGATGACGTTGCCGTGGATCTGATGCCGTACGCCGTCGGGATTGATGACGAGGCCGGAGTCCTGCCCCACGGTCACATGCGTCACCGCGACGTCGCCGGTCGCCTTGTTGACCGCGACATCGGCGACCCACGCCGACCACGCCGCCGCGGTGCCGGGAAACGGGCCGTGCACGTAGACCGCGTAAGCGAAGCCGCGGCCGCGCACCACGTCGCCGTCGGCCTCCTTCGGCGTCCATGTCGGGCGCGGCTCCCATTTGGCGCGCTCGGCGACCTCGCGCACCAGTTTGGCCGCGCGCTCGTCCTTCAGATAGCGCAGCCGGTATTCGATCGGATCGACGCCGGCTTCGGTGGCGAGTTCGTCGATGTAGGATTCGTGCGCGAAAGTGTTGGGCAGCGCCGAGACGCCGCGAAACCATGAGGCGCGCACGATTGGCGCCATGTCGTGGGCGATCACGCGCATCGCAGGATAATCGTAGGGCGGGATCGCGGTGCGATCGCCCATCTGCAAGGTCGCGGCGACCGGCGGCACCGCGCCGGTGAGCAGCAGCGCCAGTGTCGGCGCGGCGTTGGACGGATAGCGCGTGGCGAAGTCGTAAGCGGCCGGCGCGCCGTTCGCATCGAGCCCGCCGTTGATTTCCATCAACTGCCCGGTGCCCTTCGGGTCCCACGCATGTTCCTGCTCGCGGGTAAGCTGCACCCGCACCGGACGGCCGACCGCGCGCGAGAGCAGCGCCGCGTCGGCGCTGACATCGTCGGCGCCGTTGCGGCCGTAGCAGCCGGCGGCCTCCAGCCGGATCACGTCGATGCGGGCTTCCGGCAGCGCCAGCAGTTTCGCGAGATCGGCGCGCAGGTTGTGCGGGTTCTGCGATCCGGTCCACACCCGCAAGCCGCTATCGGTGTAATCCGCGACCGAACACGACGGCCCGATCGAGCCGTGAATATGATACGGCCACACATAGGTGCGTTGCATCGGCGTGGCGGCGCTGGCCAATGCTGCGTCGACATCCCCGGTGTCGCGCAGCACGCGCGGCGTGCTCGGATTGGCGCGCAGCGCGGTGGCGATGTCGTTGAGGTCCGGCAAGGTCGGCGTCGGCTTCCATGTCAGTTTCAACTGACTGGCGGCGCGGATCGCATTTTCCTCGCGATCGGCCACCACGCCGACGAAATCGCCGATCCGCACCACGGCGATGAGGCCGGGAATATCCGCGACCGAGCTTTCGTCCACCGCGATCAGGCTGGTGCCGACGAAATCGCCGGCATCGACGCCGGCATAAGGCGGGCGCACCACGCGGCCGTGCAGCATGCCGGGCACGCGCACGTCGTGCACATAGATCATCTCGCCGGTGGTCATCGCCGGAATTTCGAGGCGCGGCACCGCGCGGCCGACCAGCTTGTAGGAGTTGACGTCCTTCAAGGTCACATCGTCGCGCAGTTCAAGGCGCACCGTGTGGCCTGCCACCAGTTCGGCGTAGCTGACGCTGTGATTGTTCTGCGCGCGGATCAACCCGTCCTCGATCGAGAGTGAATCGATGGGCTGATTGAGCTGTTCGGCGGCGCGCGCCAGCAAGTAATGTCGCGCCTGCGCGGCCGCGTTGCGCAACGGCACCGCGGTGATCTGAATGGTTTCGCTGGCGATGGTCGGGCCCTGATTGGGCGTCTTCGTGGTGTCGCCCAGCACCATGGTGACGCGATCCAGCGCCACGTCGAGTTCTTCCGCCACGATCTGCGTCAGCGCGGTGCGGATGCCGGTGCCGAGATCGACATGGCCGTTATAGGCGAACACCTGTCCGCTGGCGTCGATGGTGATGTAAATCTCGAAGCTGCTGCCGGCGGGATCGTCCGGCGTGCTGCGCACGACCGACAGCGATTCGGCGCCAGAGGTGGTCGTCATGTCGGGATCGGCGCCGTCAGTGCGTCGCATCGGCCGCGCCTCCCGCCGCGTGATCGCGCGCGACATGATGGCCGGCGGCCGTCATCACCGCGGCGAGAATTTCCACATGCGTGCCGCAGCGGCACAGGTTGTAGCGCAGCGCCTGCTTGATCTCCTGCTCGGACGGATGGGGATTGCGCAGCAGCAGCGCCTTCGCCGTCATGATCATGCCGTTGAGGCAATAGCCGCACTGCGCCGCCTGATGCGTCACGAATGCCGCCTGCAGCGGGTCCGGCCGCTCGCGCGAGCCGAGCCCTTCCAGCGTGGTGATGCTGCGCCCGGCGCAGGCTGCGAGCGGCAGCACGCAGGATCGCGCGGCCATGCCGTCGACGAGCACCGTGCACGCGCCGCATTCGCCGAGCCCGCAGCCAAACTTCGGCCCGTTGAGTTCGAGATCGTTGCGCAGGATGTAGAGCAGCGGCGTATCCGCCGCCGCCGCGATGCTGTGGCTCGTGCCATTGACGGTCAGGCGGATCGGGTCTGAAGTCATGCGCTCAGCGTTTGTCATGCTCTCAGCGTCGTCCCCGCGCAGGCGGGGACCCACAACCCCTTGCCTGAATTATTGTAGAGTAACCTCGCCATGAGTGATTGAACCGAACCGCCGCGGCGTATGGGTCCCTGCCGGAGCCTGTCATCGGGCGGCGCTTCGCGCCGACCCGTTGGCAGGGACGACGATTCTCGTGTGGCAAATTTGCGCATAACGCGAACTTCCAAAACTGGGACGTCGAGAATACCGTTTGTGTACAAACGTGCAAGGACGCGCCGATGCTGCACTGCCCATTGCCCGGCGCGGGTCGGCATTGCAGCGCAAAGGATCGGCAGGTGCGAAGAAATTGCGCATCGGACCGCTTGACAGTTTTCGCGCCCCCGCCCAAAATCGTTCGTATACGAATGATGTGCCGGGCGGGCCCGGACAGGATGAGCAGGGACGGAAATGCTGGAGATGTCGCGGCTGTGATGACCGCGCCCGAAACCTTCCTTGACTCATTTGTTCTTGCTCGCGGATTGTGCCGATGATGAATGAAGGATCGCCGATAGCAGCGGGCGCCACCGACGGCGACAAGATCCGCTGCGATGCCTGCCCGGTGATGTGCTACATCAAGCCCGGCAATACCGGCGCGTGCGACCGCTATGCCAACGAGAACGGCACCTTGGTGCGCGTCGATCCGCATGTCGTGCTTCAGCGCACGGTGTCGCAAGGCGGCGCGGTGGTGCCGTTCCAGAAATCCGGCGAGTGGGACGGCAAGCTGGTCTCCGGCCGCGACGTGATGGTCACCGCCATCGGCGCCGGTACCACCTATCCCGATTACAAGCCCGCGCCGTTCATCGTCTCGTCGGAGATCGATGGCGTCGATATGGTCACCGTGGTGACCGAAGGCATCTTCAGTTACTGCGGCGTCAAGGTGAAGATCGATACCGATCGCTTCCTCGGCCCGGAAACCGCGACGGTGCGCGCGGAAGGCGAGGCCATCGGCCACGTCACCACCGGCGAATACGGCTCGCAGATGCTCTCGCTCGGAGGTGTGCATCATTTGACCGGCGGCTCGAAGAAAGAGGGCCGCGTCACCTGCGACGCGTTGATGGACCTGTGCAACGGCAAGGCCGTCGAGCTCACCATCGACGGCGGCGCGACGGTTGTGGTGCAGGCGGGGCAGCCGCCGATCGTCAACGGCGTGCCGGAAGTGCGGATGCGCGTCGGCTGCGGCTCCGCCACCATCGGCATGTTCGCCAAGCAGTGGCAGGGCAAGGTCGACGAGGTCGTCGTGGTCGACGATCACATCACCGGCGTCTTGTCGGAACATCAGGCCGGCAAGCTGCTCGATATTCCCGAGACCGGCATCAAGATGAAAGGCCGGCGTTCGACGCCGGGCCGTTACTTCCAGGTCGCCGAGCCCGGCACCGGCTGGGGCGGCACGCAGATTTCCGATCCGCTCACCGTGCTCGGCCCGTTCAATCCCAAGGTGGCGAAGCCTGGGCTGCGGATGCTGATGGTATCGACCACCGGCGAACACTACGCCTATTTTGAACTCGACGAGCGTTTGCAGCCGGTGGAGAAGCCGCTGCCGGAGAATCTTCAGCAATCGGTCGAGCGGATTCAGGAGAATTGCGAACCGGCGCTGTGCACCGTGCTGTTCATGGGCGGCGCCGGCGGATCGCTGCGCGCCGGCGTCACCGACAATCCGGTGCGGCTGACGCGCTCGGTGAAGGAGGCGCTCACCTCGGTGACCAGCGGCGGCGCGCCGGTTTATGTCTGGCCGGGCGGCGGCATCACCTTCATGGTCGATGTGACGCAGATGCCCGCCGGCGCGTTTGGCTATGTGCCGACGCCGGCATTGGTGGCGCCGATCGAATTCACCATGCGGCTCGATGATTACGCCGCGCTCGGCGGCCACATGGATTATGTGCGCCCGCTGTCGTCGCTCACGCGCGACACCGAGGTGCGCAACGCACCCGCGCCGCCGAAAAAGGACAGGCCGCAATGATGCGCCGCCCGCAAATCGCGTTGTTGCCGGACGGCCGCCGTCTGCACCTGCAGGACGGCCCCATCGATCTGGTGATCGAGGCATGCGGCGACCGCGCCGCGATCGAGATCGCCTACGCGGCGGCGGCGGAATCCTTCACCGGATTGCTGGATAAGCTTTGTGGCGAGCTGCCCGAATTGCGCCGCCGTGCTGCCGCAAGATTCCCGAGCCTGAAAGGCGTGGTCGCGCGGCGCATGCATGGCGCCGTCGCGCCGTTCGCGGAGACCCATTTCATCACGCCGATGGCGGCGGTGGCCGGCGCGGTCGCCGAAGAGATTCTTGGCGCAATGATCAGGGCCGCAACGCTCGATCGCGCCTATGTCAATAACGGCGGCGACATCGCATTGCATCTTGCACCTGGCCAACAGTTCACGATCGGATTGGTCGCGCATATCGATCCGCCGACGCTTGCGGGCAAGACGGTGATCGATGCCGATAGCGCGGTGCGCGGCGTCGCCACCAGCGGCCGCCATGGCCGCAGCTTTTCGCTCGGCATCGCCGATGCCGTCACCGTTCTCGCGCGCACCGCGTCGCAAGCCGATGCCGCTGCGACGATGATCGCCAACGCCGTCGATCTGCCGGATCATCCCGGAATCCTGCGCGTGCCGGCATGCGAGATTCAACCCGACAGCGATCTCGGCGAGCGTCTCGTCACCCGCGAGGTCGCGCCGCTGACATATGACGAAGTCACGATGGCGCTGGATGCGGGGGCGGCTTTCGCGCGCGAACTGCTGTCGCGCGGCCTCGTCGAAGGCGCTGCGCTCTGTCTGCAAGGCGAAATGCAGATCGTCGCGCCATCTCATTCGCGCGCATTCGACCTGTCGCATTCACGCGCGGTTATCGCGCCAACCGGAAATCTGATCGATGCCTGAAGTCGTCCTTCGCAAGCGTGTCATCATCATCGAGGAAATTCTGCACGAAGGCGGCCCGCCGCCGGCGCAGCCGTTGTTTCGTGGCGCGGCGCTCGCGGTGATCCGCAATCCGTTCGCCGGCCGTTATGTCGAAGACATCGCCGGATTCATGGATGATCTGAATCCGCTCGGCGTCGAGATGGCGCGCAGCCTGCTGAAAGCACTCGGCAACGATGCTTCGCGCATTCAAGGCTATGGCAAGGGTGCCATCATCGGCTCGGCCGGCGAGCTTGAACACGGCGCGCTGTGGCACGTGCCGGGCGGTTACGCGATGCGCGAGATTCTCGGCGAAGCGAAAGCCATCGTGCCGTCGGCGAAGAAAGTCGGCGGACCGGGGACGCGGCTCGACGTGCCGGTGACGCACATCAATGCATCGTATGTGCGCTCGCACTTCGATGCGATGGAGGTCGGGATTGTCGACGCGCCGCGTGCCGACGAGTTGCTGCTGGCGCTGGTGATGACCACCGGCTCGCGGATTCACGCGCGCGTCGGCGGATTGAAGGCCAGCGAGATCAAGGGACAGGATGGACTGCGATGAGCGCTCGAATTCGCAAGATCATGACCGTGGTCGAGGAAACCTTGCAGGAAGGCGGTCATGCGGTGAACCCGCCGACGCGTCGCGCGGCCGCCGTGGCCGTGATCGAAAATCCGTTCGCGGGACAGTATGTCGATGATCTGTCGCCGCTGATGGATATCGGCGAAGAGCTCGGCGATCTGCTGGCCAAGCGCGCCGTCGCGGCGCTCGGCATCGATGGCGCCCATGTGCAGAGCTATGGCAAGGCCGCCGCGGTCGGCGAGAATGGCGAACTCGAACATGCTGCCGCGATCCTGCATCCGAAACTCGGCGCACCGTTTCGCAAGGTGCTGACCAAAGGCGCTGCACTGATTCCGTCGTCGAAGAAGCGCGGCGGTCTCGGCACCGTGCTCGATATTCCGCTGGGGCATAAAGACGCAGCTTTCGTGCGCAGCCACTTCGATGGCATGGAAGTGCAGATCAACGATGCTCCGCGCGCGGGCGAGATCATGGTCGCCGTCGCCGTCACCGACAGCGGCCGCCCGCTGCCGCGCGTCGGCGGCCTCAAGCATTCGGAGATCAAGGGCGAAGACGGCTTGCGTTAATCAAGATCGCTCTGCCTGAAATTTAGGACTGCTTCGAACCATCCCATCGGCTACAAGTGGATGGACGGAGATGCACCGTAGGGACGACTGTCCCTTCCAACAGTGGAGGATGGAATGCGACGACAGAGTGGGATTCTCGGCATCGTGCTGGCCGGGCTGGCAACGGCCGCGATGACGACTGGTGTCATGACCACGGGCGCGCTGGCGCAGGACGAAATCAAGATCGGCGAGATCAACAGCTATTCCGCCTTGCCGTCCTTCACCGAACCGTATCGCAAGGGCTGGCAGCTTGCGCTCGAGGAGGTCAACGCCGCCGGCGGCATCAACGGCAAGAAGCTCCTCGTCATCTCCAAGGACGACAACGGCAAGCCGGCGGATGCGGTGACCGCTGCGAACGAACTGGTCTCGAGCGAGAAGGTGGTGATGCTGACTGGCACCTTCTTCTCGCATATCGGCCTCGCGGTCAGCGACTTCGCCAAGCAGAAGAAAGTCTTCTTCCTGGCCGCCGAGCCGCTGACCGACGCGATGACGATGACGAAAGGCAATCGTTATACGTTCCGGTTGCGGCCTTCGAACTATATGCAAGCGGCGATGCTGGCGGATGAGGCGGCAAAGCTCCCGGCGAAGCGCTGGGCTACCGTCGCGCCGAACTATGAGTACGGCCAGTCCGCGGTCGCCGTGTTCAAGACGCTGCTGTCGAAGAAGCGCCCGGACGTTCAGTGGGTCGGCGAGCAGTGGCCGCCGCAGGGCAAGATCGATGCCGGCCCGGTGGTGCAGGCGCTCGCCGCCACCAATCCAGAAGCCATCCTCAACGTCGAGTTCGGTCCGGATCTCGTGAAGTTCGTGCGGGAAGGCAATACGCGCGGCCTGTTCAAGGGCAAGTCGGTGGTCAGCTTCCTGACCGGCGAGCCGGAATATCTCGACCCGCTCAAGGACGAGACGCCGACCGGCTGGATCGTCACCGGCTATCCTTGGTACGACATCAAGACCGCCGATCACGACAAGTTCCTCAAAGCCTATCAGGCCAAGTTCAACGATTATCCGCGTCTCGGCTCGATCGTCGGTTACGGTGCGATCAAGGCCGCGGCCGCGATTCTCGCCAAAGCGGGCAGCACCGACACCGACAAGCTGATCGAAGCCGCCGAAGGCATCAAGCTGAGTTCGCCGTTCGGTGAGATCACCTTCCGCAAGAGCGATCATCAGGCGACGCTCGGTGCCTATGTCGGCAAGACTGCGGTGAAGGACGGCAAGGGCGTGATGGTCGATTCGGTCTATCGCGACGGCAAGGATTTCCTGCCGAGCGAGGAGGATGTTGCCAAGGAACGTCCGAAGGATTGAGACAGGCGAGGCGGCCGCAGCATGGCGCTTCGGCCGCCGACCTGACGATGATCTCTGTTCTGTTTGCCTTGAATGACCGGGCGATGGCTTACGTCCATCGCCAAGCCGGACAGCCCTGATGAGCTTTTACGTCGTCCAGTTTCTTTCCGGCCTCGCCAGCGCCGCCGCGCTGTTTCTGGTCGCGTCCGGCCTGTCGATCATTTTCGGCGTCACGCGCATCGTGAACTTCGCGCACGGCGCCTTCTATATGCTCGGTGCCTATATCGCCTTCTCTCTGACCGAGCGGATGTCGGGCACGCTCGGTTTCTGGGGCGGCATCGTTCTCGCCGCGCTTATCGTTGCGGCGATCGGCGTGCTGGTGGAGATGACGCTGCTGCGCCGGATCTATCGTTCGCCCGAACTGTTCCAACTGCTCGCCACCTTTGGCCTGACGCTCGTCGTCGAGGATCTCGCGGTGTTGATCTGGGGCCCGGACGATCTGTTAGGGCGCCGCGCGCCGGGCTTGCGCGGTGCGCTCGATTTCTTCGGCCAGGCCATTCCGACCTATGATGTTCTCTTGATCGTGCTCGGGCCCGCGGTGCTCGGCGCCTTGTGGCTGCTGTTTCATCGCACGCGCTGGGGCGTGCTGGTGCGCGCCGCGACGCAGGATCGCGACATGGTGGCGGCGCTCGGCGTCAATCAGAAATGGTTGTTCACCAGCGTCTTTGCGCTCGGCGTCTTTCTCGCGGCGCTTGGCGGCGCCTTGCAGATTCCGCGCGACGCGGTCAATCACACGATGGACCTGCGCATCATCGTCGATGTGTTCGTCGTCGTCGTCATCGGTGGTCTCGGCAGCATCACCGGCGCCTTCGTCGCGGCGGTTCTGGTATCCGAATTGAATGCGTTCGGCATCCTCATCTTCCCCAAAATCTCGATCATCCTCGTCTTCCTCGTGATGGCGGTGGTGCTGATCGTTCGGCCATGGGGCCTGTTCGGCAAACCGGAAGCCGCAGCGCGGCAGACACCGGGCCTTGCAGTGCGGCCCTGGCAGCCGCTGTCGGCGCGGGCGCGGCTTGCGTCACTCGGCGTGCTGATGCTGGCCGCGGCACTGCCGCTGCTCGGCAGCAACTATGCGCTGATCGTCGGCGCGGAGATCGCGATCTTTGTCATCTTTGCGGTCAGCCTGCACTTCCTGATGTCGGTCGGCGGCATGGCGTCGTTCGGTCATGCCGCTTACTTCGGGCTCGGTGCCTACGGCGTCGCATTCCTTGCCAAGCTTGCCGGTCTTCCGATGATTGTCTGTCTGCTGATCGGCCCATTGCTTGGTTTGTTCGGCGCGGTGCTGTTCGGCTGGTTCGCGGTGCAATTGTCCGGCGTCTATTTCGCGATGCTGACGCTGGCGTTCGCACAGATCGTCTGGTCGATCGCCTTTCAGTGGGTCGAGGTCACCGGCGGCGACAACGGCATCCTCGGCGTCTGGCCGGCCGCGCTGGTGGCGACACCGGCCCGGTTCTACTGGCTGGCGCTTGGGATCATGGCTCTGTCGGTGATGGCACTACGCGTGCTGGTGTTCTCGCCGTTCGGCTATGCGTTGCGCGCGACGCGTGATTCCGGCCTGCGCAGCGAAGCGATCGGCATCAACAGCAAGCGCGTGCAATGGACGGCCTTCGTGATCGCCGGCACCTTCGCCGCTATCGCCGGAGCGCTGTTCGCATATCTGAAGGGCAGCGTTTTTCCCGACAATGCCGGCATCGCGCTTTCGGTCGATTCACTGGTGATGGTGCTGCTGGGCGGCGTCGAGACTGTATCCGGCGCGGTGGTCGGCGCCGTTGTCTACAAGGCGCTCAGCATCTGGCTGGTCAGCTATACCGAGATGTCGAAGCTGGTGATGGGCGCCGTGATCGTGCTGCTGGTCGTGGCATTTCCGAAAGGCATCGTCGGCACGTTCGCGAGCCTGATCGATGGCGGGCGGCTGTCCTTCATGAAACGAGCTTCGCCGCGTGCGGCGCAGACCGAGGGCGCAGAATGACCGCGGGTCCCGACCTTCTGGCCGTCGATGGCCTGACCAAATCCTATGGTGGCGTGCATGCCGTGCGCGGCGTGTCGTTCCGGTTGGCAGCCGGAGAAATTCTCGCGCTGATCGGACCGAACGGGGCGGGCAAAAGCACCTGCTTCGATATGCTGAACGGCCAGCGTCGGCCGGACAGCGGCCGCGTGCAATTGCTCGGTAGGGAGATCACCGGCGAGATGCCGCGGCATGTCTGGCGGCTCGGCGTCGGTCGCACGTTCCAGATTACCGCGACGTTCCCCACCATGACGGTGCGCGAGAACGTGCAGGTGGCTCTGCTGTCCCATGCCGGCGAGATATTCAACATGTGGCGGTCGACGCCGCGTTTTGCGCGCGACGAAGCGGACCGTCTGCTTTCTCTGGTCGGCGTCGACGGCTACGCGCAGCGGCCGTGCGGCGAACTGGCTTATGGCGACCTCAAGCGGCTCGAGCTTGCCATCGCGCTTGCCAATCAACCGAAGCTGCTCTTGATGGACGAGCCGACGGCCGGCATGGCGCCGCGCGATCGCATCGAACTGATGCGGCTCACGGCGCGAATCGCGCGCGAGCAGTCGATCGGCGTGCTGTTCACCGAGCACGACATGGACGTGGTGTTCGAACACGCGGATCGCATTCTGGTGCTCAATCGCGGCACGCTGATCGCCGAAGGCTCGCCGGAAAAGGTGCGGCGCGATCCGCAGGTGCGGGCGATCTATCTGGGCGAAGGCCTGGTCTATGACGCGCGCCATCAGGAAGAGGCTGGTGCATGAAGCTCTCGGTGTCCGCGCTGAATAGTTATTACGGGCCGGCGCATATCCTGTTCGATGTCGATCTTGAGGTCGGTGCCGGCGAGGTGGTGGCCTTGCTTGGCCGGAACGGCGCCGGAAAATCCACGACCTTCCGCTCCATCGTCGGGTTGGTGGCGCGCCGTGACGGCCGCATCATGTTCGAGGGGCATGATATCTCGAAGCAGCCCACGCATGCGATCGGCCGTGCCGGTCTTGGCTATGTGCCGGAAGAGCGACGCATCTTCACCGATCTGACGGTCGAGGAGAATCTCGAGGTGGGCCGGCAGCCGCCGCGTTCCGGCGCTCCGCATTGGAGCCGGGACAAGCTGTTCGAACTGTTTCCCAACCTCGCGGAAATGCGTAACCGCGCCGGCGGCCGCATGAGCGGCGGCGAACAGCAGATGTTGACCATCGCCCGCACCTTGATGGGCAATCCCTCACTCGTGTTGCTGGACGAACCGTCGGAGGGCCTGTCGCCAAAAATCGTCGAGCAGATGGCGCATGCCATTCTTACGATGAAGAAGGAAGGCTTGAGCATCCTTCTGTCCGAGCAGAACCTGCATTTCGCGCGGCTGATTTCGGACCGCAGCTACATCATCGAGCGCGGCCGCATCTGCTTCAACGGGACGATGGCCGATCTTGATGCCCGGCCGGATATTCGCGATGCTCATCTCGCAATGTGATATGTCCTTTCCGCGCGGCGTGAGCGACCGGCTGGCAGCGGAACCGAGGAACACCGATGTCGAAAAAGCCATCTGCAAAAGCTAAGGTGGCGCCACGCGAGCCGGCCTCTTACATTCTCGACGAGCAAGTCGGCTTCATCCTACGCCAGGTTTCGCAGCGTCATACCGCGATCTTCACCGCTGCCATCGGCGCCAGTCTGACTACGACGCAATGGGCGGCGTTGTCGAAGCTGGCCGAGGCCGGACCTTGCTCGCAGAACCAACTCGGCCGGCTGACTGCGATGGATGTCGCGACGATCAAAGGCGTGATCGATCGGCTGACAGCGCGGGGACTGACCGAGACCGGGCCCGATCCGCGCGACGGACGGCGATTGCTGGTGAAGTTGACGCGCGCGGGGCAGGCGATGGTCGAGAAGACGGCGCCCAGTGCGTTGCAGGTGACGGAAGAGACTTTGGCGCCGTTGACGGCGAAGGAACGCGACGTGTTCGTCGCGCTGCTCGCCAAGCTGCGATAGCGCGGGATGGTTGACGTCCGGTCGCCGTCACCCTGAGGTGCTCGGACAAAGTCCAAGCCTCGAAGGGCGACGCCCATCCGTCGAGGCTATGCGCTTAGCGCGCGTCGCACCTCGGGATGAGGTCAGCACGCGCATCTGGACTCATCACGCTTCAAAAATTTGGCGTCATCCCATTACAATGGTCGGTATCTTGGCGGCGGGCGGCGTGTTGCGGCTGCGCTGGCTGCGCACGATGCCGCCGATCACGGTCATGCCGACGCCGGGAAGGTCGCCGAGCCGCACGCTTTCCAGAATATCCTTGCCGGATGAGTGCTGCGCTTTATCCATGAAGACGAAATCGGCGGCACGGCCGACTTCGATCAGCCCGCAGTCGAGCGCACGCATCCGCGCGGTATTGCCGGTCGCGAAGCAGAATGCGATTTCGGCCGGCACC
Source organism: Xanthobacteraceae bacterium (assembly GCA_035565575.1). Taxonomy (GTDB): domain Bacteria; phylum Pseudomonadota; class Alphaproteobacteria; order Rhizobiales; family Xanthobacteraceae; genus 62-47. The sequence goes on along the minus strand of DATMSE010000130.1, from coordinate 37,869 downwards.
TCGCCGAGCGAGGACAGCATCGAGATCATGCGCAGGATGCCGAGCGGCTGAACGCCGGAGCCCGCCGGCCCGTCGGTGCCGAGAATGATGCGGCCGAGATCGTTCATCTCGCGGGCCAGCCGGAGCGTATAGAGCGCGGAGCGTTCATTGCCGTTGTGCACCAGTTCGAGACCGCGCTTGCAGCCCTCGCAGATGCAACGGATCTGCCCGTCCGGAAGCGCGGTGTGGCCGCCGTTGATGTGACCGACGATGTCGGTGTCCGCTTCCAGCACGACGTCCTTGTCGATCAGGCCGGAGCCGGGGATCGACGGACCGCCGGTATGAATCGTGCTGTTCATGCCGTATTTGCGGGCCCAGGCCACCATCTTGCGCGCCGTCGGTCCATCCTTGACACTGCCGAGCCCGACTTCGCCCAGCCAGCGCACGCCGGCGGCGGCCATCTCCTTGAAGTCTTCCTCTTCCATGCCGTTCTCGATCACCGGCGCACCGGCGAGCACCTTGACGCCGCTCGGGCGGAAGGCATCGAACGCACGCTGCGCGAAGATCGCCATCGCCTTGAGGCCGGTGATGTCCTTGGGGCGGCCGGGTGTGTGGACTTCGCCCGCGGAGATCATGGTGGTAACGCCGCCGTGGAGGCTGGAGTCGATCCAGTTGAGCTGGCTCTGCCGCGGCGTCCAGTCGCCGGCGACGGGGTGGACATGGCTGTCGATCAGGCCCGGCGTTACCGTGATGCCATTGGCATCGATCACGGAGGTCGCCCCCTCGGTATCGACATCCTTGGCGCGGCCGACGGCAGTGATCAGCCCGTTCTCGACGATGATGGTATCGGCATCCAGGATTGGATTTTCGATGGCGCCGCTTAGAACCAGTCCGATGTTGCGAACGACCAACTTCCCGGAATTGACGTTTCCCTGCGGCTCGCCGTGCGACATTCGACCTGCTCCCTCTCATTAAGTCATTGGTTTGAAATCAGATTTGATCGCATCTTGACGGAACGATCAAGTCGGTTTATTCATTAGTATACTAACAATATCGGCGCACGCAACCGCCACGCTTCCGTCACATTCGGCATCATTTCTGCCCCCGGATTTTTGCGACGCACAAACGGTTATGGACCTCAACCGATGAGCAATTTCAACTACGAGAACGTCCTCAGCGTTCATCACTGGACGGACAACCTCTTCAGCTTCACCACCACCCGCGATCCGTCGTTCCGCTTCCGCAATGGCGAGTTCACGATGATCGGTCTGAAGGTGGGCGAGAAGCCGCTGCTGCGCGCCTACAGCGTCGCCAGCGCCAATTACGAAGAGAACCTTGAGTTCTTCTCCATCAAGGTGCCGGACGGTCCGCTCACCTCGCGCCTGCAGCACCTCAAGGAAGGCGATCAGATCATCGTCAGCCGCAAGGCCACCGGCACGCTGGTGATCGATAATCTGCATAGCGGCCGTAACCTCTATCTGGTTGGGACCGGCACCGGCCTCGCGCCGTTCCTCAGTGTCATCAAAGATCCCGAGACCTATGAGCGCTTCGAGAAGGTGGTGCTGCTGCATGGCTGCCGTCGCGTCAAGGAGCTCGCCTATGGCGAGATGATCACCGAGACGCTGCCGAAACACGATTTTCTCGGAGAGTACATCCGCAATCAGCTGATCTATTATCCGACGGTGACGCGCGACCCGTTTCGCAACCGCGGCCGCATCACCGACCTGATGACGTCCGGCAAACTGTTCAGCGACATCGGCTTGCCCGAACTCGATGCCGAGCATGACCGCGTGATGATGTGCGGCAGCCCCGCTCTCCTGGTCGATACGCGCGCGCTGCTGCTGGAGCGCGGCTTCGTCGAAGGCAATCACGGCGAGCCGGGTCAGTTCGTGGTCGAGAAGGCCTTCGCCGAACGCTGAGACACGAGCGGACGTCACAGCCTTTATCCGTTCAAGCTACAGCGATCATCTCAACTCCGTCTCTGGGCCCCAGAGGCGGAGTTGTTCTTTGTGGCATGGAGCTGCTTGCCCAGAAGGCTCTGCCGGGCAATCTCATCGCGCGAGATCCGGAATCGCAAAGTTCTTGCGCGGCCGCGCAGGCCCGTCGATAGTGCCTCCAAAGAAGAGGAAAGAGCAGGAGAAACGACGTGGGACGGCTCGACGGCAAGGTGGCGGTGATCACCGGCGCAACCAGCGGCATCGGCTGGCGAACTGCGGAAATCTTCGTTGCGGAGGGCGCCAAGGTGGTCGCGGCCGGGCGGCGGAGCGACGAAGGCGAGGCGCTGGCGAAGAAGCTCGGCGACAATTGTATCTTCAAGCAGACCGACGTCACCGACGAAGCTCAGGTCGAAGCGCTGATCGGGCTCGCAGTCGCACGCTTCGGCCGCCTCGACTGCTTGTTCAACAATGCAGGCGGTCCGGCGCAGACCGGCGGCATCGAAGGGCTCGACGTCGGGCAGTTCGACGCGGCGATGGCGACGCTGGTGCGCAGCGTCATGCTCGGCATGAAGCACGCCGCGCCGCATATGCGCCGGCAAGGCTCCGGGAGCATCATCAACAACGGCAGCATTGCGGGTCATCTTGGTGGCTATTCCTCGTCGCTGGTCTATGGCGCTGCCAAGGCGGCGGTGATCCACTTCACCAAATGCGTGGCGATGGAGCTCGGCGAGGCCGGGATTCGCGTCAACAGCATTTCCCCCGGTGCGATCGCCACCGGCATTCTTGCCAAGGCGCTCGGTGTCGAAACCGGCGCTGCCGACAAGAAGGCGGAGACGCTCGCGGCTCTGTTCAAGTCCGCGCAGCCGATCCCGCGCGCCGGCATTCCCGACGACATCGCCCATGCGGCGGTGTTTCTGGCAAGCGACGAGTCGTCCTTCATCAATGGCGCCGATCTGGTGATCGACGGCGGCGTAATCGGCGGCCGCAACTGGACCCAACAGCAGCAGGGCTATGTCGGCCTGCGCAAGCTGCTCGGTCAGGACGGAGCCTGAGGCAGATCCGGAGGCGGCAATGTCGGCGACATTCGGATATCTTTCGGAAGCGGTCCGGTGGCAGGTTCATGCGGCCATCGCCGCGGGGCTGGCCGGTGCATTGCTGATCGGCAAGGCGCTGCCGCTGTCGATGGACGCGGTGTCCGCTGTCGTCGCGCCGCTCTGTGCGGTGGAGGGGACCAGCGCATCGAGTCCGCTCGACAAGGTGGAGCTGATCGCCTCGCATCCGCTGCCGAATGTGCCGGGCAAGCGGGTCACCATCGTGCGGGTGTTTTATGGCCCGGGCGGCTTCACGCGGCCGCATCGCCATGCCGGCACGGTGACGGCCTATGTCACGCAGGGCGAGATCCGCTCGCAGCTCGGGGGCGGACCGGTCGAGGTTTTCAAGGCCGGACAGTCGTTCTTTGAGCCGCCCGGCTCGACGCATCTGGTATCGGCCAATGCCAGCGTCACCGAACCCGCCGAACTGATCGCAGTGTTCGTGGCCGACGAAGGCGCGGAGTTGACGACCTACCTGGAATAGGAAGGCTTCATGTCCTTCGCATAGCTTCGCGTGGACTGTAGACCGCGACTGGTGCGGCGACGCCGCGCAAGGCATGTTCGCCCAGATGATCCAGCGGAATATCCAATAGGCGCGCCACCGCTGTGGTGATCAGGATGTCGCGCTTCAATGTTTTCTGCAGCGCCTCGACGCGGCTCGCTTCGTTGACCGCCGGGCCGATCACCGTGAAGTCGAGCCGCTCCGGTGCGCCGATATTGCCGAAGAACACTTCGCCCTCATGAAGCGCGATTCCGGTACGCAATGGCCGCCATCCATCGATGCCGTCAAGCTGCGGCAAAGCACCGGCGTTGAGCCCCTCAAGGTCGCGCATCGCGCGTTGCGCGGCGCCGAGTGCCGCCCGCGCTGCGGCTGGCGCGCTCGTTGCCTCGCCGATGGGAAACACGGCAAGCAGCCCGTCGCCCATGAACTTGAGCACCTCGCCGCCGTGCAGCAGCACCGCTCCGGCCAATGTCTCGAAATAGGCGTTCAGCAACACGATCATCTCGGTGCCGGACAACCGGTCCGATAAAGCCGTGAAGCCGCGCAGGTCAGACATCCAGATCACCGCCCTGATCGCTTCGCCGGCACCGCGCTGGATCGAGCCGCTGAGCACCTTGCGGCCGGCGACATCTCCGAGATAGGCGCTAACGGCGTTCTCGGCGATGCGCTGGACGATATGCCGCTCGACATGCAGCGCAAACAGATCGAGTACGTTTCTGACCTCCGCGCCCGCAGCGTGCGGGAAGCCACCGGGATGGCTGGTTGCCAGCGTCATGGCGTGGCGATAGCCGGCGCCGCTGCTGAACGGCAGCGCGACATAGTCAGTGATGCCGGATTCGGCCAATTCGACCATGATCGGAAACTCGGCCTGCGCTTCGGGCGCTTGCGGGTTGCGACGCAGCGGCTCGCCGGTTGCGAAGATGCGGGCCAACGGATTGAGCTTGAAACTGTCGGTTTCGGAGGTGAGGTGCTGCACTTTCACCTCGTAGCAGGTGGCGTCGTCGCGCCGCCAATTCCAGGCAAAGCCGAGCAGTTGCGGGTGCAGCGTGCCGATATGCAGGCTGGCGCGGTCGAGCGGAATCCCCGCGGCGATCAGACGCCAGATGAAGGATTCGAACAGCAGCAGCATCTCGGTTTCGCGCGCCGCGCCCTTGAGCAGCCATGCCGTGATATCGGCGAACGAGCCTGTCGTCGGCGCGGACGCTGCCCCGCGCGATGATCGTCGCACGATGGTCACTCCGCGTGGAAACTGGCGCAGCGCTGGAGCAGTGTCGGAGATCGTCGTCAAGCTGAGGGCCCGCGAAATAAAGAGCGTTGCTGGTTACGTCGCCCGCAACATGACGTGCAGACCGTCCTTCGGCTTGGGAATCGGCCACATTTGCCACGCCGGCACATAACCGGGTTCAAGCGACACCTCGAGGTTCTGCAGGAAGTGCCGCATGAAACATTTCGCCTGCATATAGGCGAAATGCAGGCCGAGGCACATGTGTGCGCCGCCCGAGAAGGGAATCCAGGCGAAGCGATGCCGGCCCCGCTGCGCCTCGTCGGTGAAGCGCAAAGGATCAAAGACATCCGGCTCCGGCCAGATGGTCGGCATGTGGTGTGTATAGAGCGGATTGATGCCGACCAGGGTCCCCGCCGGGATTGCGAAACCCCTGAAGCTGAAATCGCGCGTGGCGCGGCGCGGGATCGACGGCACCGGCGGTTTCATCCGCATCGCTTCCTTGAAGGCCATTTCGGTGAGCGGCATGGCTTCGAGCTTATCGAAGCTGATCGGCTCGTCGCGGCCGAGACCGAGCGCCATGATTTCGTCGCGCAATTTTCTTTGCCATTGCGGATTGGCCGCGAGCGCACCGACCAGCGAGGTGAGCGACGAGGTCAGCGTGTCGTGCGCGGCCATAATCAGGAAACTCATATGGTCGACGATGTCCTGCGTCGACAGCAGCGCCCCGTCGTCGTGGGTGGCGCGGCACAATTGCGAGAACAGATCGTCGCCGCCCTTCTCGCGGCGGATCGGGATCTGACGCGAGAAGTACGCGACGATGCGGGCCCGTCCCTTGACGCCGCGTGCCATCTGGGTGCCGGGCCAAGGCTTGCGCACCGGCGAGACCGAAGCGGCAATCATGTCGATGAAAGCGGTGGTGACCTCCTCGACCTCGGGGCCGATATCGGTGCCGAGGAATGAGGTCGCGGCGAGATCGAGCGTAAGCTGCTTCATTGCTGGATAGAATTGCATCGTGCCCGGTGGCTGCTGGCGCCAGCGCGCCACCCGAGCGGCGATCCCGGAATCGAGTTGCGCCAGATACGACTTCATCGGTCCCGACTTGAATGCCACCGAGAGCGCCCGCCGATGCAGACGGTGCTCGTCGAAATCGAGCAGCATCAGGCCGCGCGGAAATAGTCGTCCCAAAATGGGTTCCCAGCCATAGGTCGAGGAGAACAGCTTGGTCTGATCGAAGAGCACCAGTTCGTTGGCCTCGGGCCCGAGCAGGCTGAGGCTGGTCTCACCGAGCACGCGGCTGCGATAGACCGGACCGTAGGTCGCGGCCATGCGCTCGACCTCGCCCCGCGGATCGGCCAGGATCGAGAAGGTGCGGCCGATGATCGGCCAGCCTTCGTCACCAGGGATATGGGCCAGAGCGGAGCGTTTGGGCGGTCGCAGCAAGCCTGCCTCGCCGGGCGCCGCCAAACCTTGCATGGACATCGGGTGTCTCCTCCTCGATTCGAAGAAGCTGAGGCCCCGCAGCGCAATTTGCAAGATCGGCCGATTCTGGCCAGCGGCCTGGCAGAGATGCGCGACGCGCCGCCGCAGCCGTCTCCCTTGCGCAGACAGGTGCGCCGTTCCCATCTGCTGCATATGCCGCGCCGTACGCGCGGTGGAGGAGGAACTGATGAGCTACTTGCGAACCGCGATCCTGCTGGCAGGCCTGACCGGCCTGTTCATGGGCGTGGGCTATCTGATCGGCGGCGCGAGCGGCGCAACCATCGCGCTGGTGATCGCGGCCGGCACCAATCTGTTCGCCTACTGGAATTCGGATCGCATGGTGCTGTCGATGTATGGCGCGCAGCAGGTGGATGCCCGCACCGCGCCGGATTTGCACCGGATGGTCGCCGATCTTGCTGCGCGCGCGGGTCTGCCGATGCCGCGCGTTTTCGTCATGGACAATCCGCAGCCAAATGCCTTCGCGACCGGGCGTAACCCGGAGAATGCCGCCGTGGCGGTGACCACCGGCTTGATGCAGTCGTTAAGTCGCGAAGAACTGGCCGGCGTGGTGGCGCACGAACTGGCGCACATCAAGCATCACGACACTTTGCTGATGACGGTCACCGCGACGATCGCGGGCGCGATCTCGATGCTGGCGCAGTTTGGCATGTTCTTCGGTGGCAACCGCAATAGCAACGGTCCCGGTATCATCGGATCGCTGGCGATGATGATCCTCGCGCCGCTCGGTGCGATGCTGGTCCAGATGGCCATCAGCCGCACCCGCGAATATGCTGCCGACGAAATGGGCGCGCGCATCTGCGGGCAGCCGATGTGGCTCGCCTCCGCGCTGGCGAAGATCGAGAACTTCGCGCATCAGGTGCCGAATGAGGATGCCGAGCGCGCGCCGGCCACCGCGCATATGTTTATCATCAATCCCTTGTCGGGGCAGGGCATGGACAACCTCTTCGCCACGCATCCCTCGACGGCGAATCGCATCGCAGCCCTGCAGCAGTTGTCCATGCAATTCGGCGGCGGCTACACGCCGTCCACACCGCCGCGACCGGCAGCGCCGACGCCCGCGCGAGGCCCGTGGAACGGCGGCGGGGCGCGCCGAGGTCCCTGGGGTTAACCGGTAATAAGAAAGGACACGTGGAGGCGCAAGATGCGGTCCCTCGTCGTGACTGCGCTTGTCCGAGGCGAGGCGTGGCGGCCAATGCGCTGATGGCCGAGTGCGAGCCGATCAGAGGCCTGCGTGTGGCGGCGCTGGCGCCGTACCGCCGTTTTGTTCCGAAAATTTTTCTGTGACGTGCATTGTTCCTGCGGTCGTCTGCACGGAACGAATGTTGCTGCCGCCGCTTGAATGCTCCGGTTCTTCACACAAGGAGACATTCATGAACCGTCGTTTGATTGGAGCTGCCACTCTCCTCGCCCTTGTCGCGATGCCCGTCATGGCGCAGGCGCAAGGCGTGCCGGGCGGCATTGAGCAGGGCGCGCGGGAAGGCGAGCGCGCCGCCGGACCGGTTGGCGCGATCGTCGGCGGGACCATCGGTGGCGTTGTGGGCGGCGTCGCCGGCGTGTTGGGCGTGGACCAACGGCCGCGTTTCCACCGCTATGTGGTGGAGCAGCATCGCCCCTCCTATCACTACCGTGAGGACGTTCGCGTCGGTGTCGTGTTGCCTGAGCAGGGGGTGACTTACTATGAGGTCCCCCCTGAATACGGTGTCCGAGGATATCGCTATACGGTGGTGAATGATCGGACCGTCCTGGTCGATCCGCACACTCGCCGTATCGTGGAGGTTGTTGAATAGCCCTCAAGGAGGGCCAATCGTTGTCCGCCGAGAGAGGAGCCGTAGGCGCAGTCTCGGCGGACATCATTTTGCCCGGCGGTCACTTCGCACCGAAGACATGTTTTCGCCGAAAGATGAAGGCGGAATTGCGATAATGAAACCTTTTTCGGCCACCTGCGTTACCGCCCCATGACAAGTCCCGATATCTGGTACGTTGCGTTTGGGCCTGACAAGACACTGAAAGCCGATGCGCGCGCGACCGGTGGTCCGGTCCGCTCGACACGGACATTTAAATCCGAGGACGAGGCCAAAGCCTTCGCGCTTGAGATACTGGCGAAGGGCTGGTCAGCGACGGCGGGTACTCTCAACCCCTATCAACCGAAGCGCGTGATCGGCGCCTCGCAAATCGAGGATTGGGCCTCCCCGCTGCGCTAAATCTGTCTTCCTCGCGGACGTATCGATGATCACTCGGCACTGCGACTGCTGACAACTACATCATGCCGTTCAGGAATGGGTTGGTCTGGCGCTCGTGACCGAAGGTGGAGCCGGAGCCGTGGCCACAGATGAACTGCACGTCGTCGCCAAGCGGCAGCAGCTTTTCCTTGATGGATTTGATCAGTGTCGCATGGTTGCCGCCCGGCAGATCGGTTCGTCCAACCGAGCCGTTGAACAACACGTCGCCGACATGCGCGAAGCGCATTTCGGAATTGAAGTACACCACACTGCCTGGCGAATGGCCGGGGCAATGCAGGATATCGAAAGTCATTTCCCCAAGCGCTACTTTGTCGCCCTGGTCGAGCCAGCGATCAGGCGCGAAATTGCGGACCCCGGTCATACCGAAATTGGCGCCACTCTCCACGACATGGTCCAGCAGGAATTTATCGTCGAGATGCGGGCCGACAATCGGAACCTTGAGAAGGTCGCGCAACTCCGCCGCGCCGCCCACATGATCGATATGTCCGTGGGTCAGCCAGATCTGCTCGACGGTGACGTTGGCCTTATTGATCGCCGAGACGATCGTCGGGACGTCCCCGCCGGGATCGAACACCACAGCGCGCCGCGATGTCTCGCACCAGAGTAACAAGCAGTTCTGCTGAAACAGCGTGACGGGAATGATGGCGGCGCCAGCTTTGGGCTTTGCTTCGGAATCCTGGGTCATACGCGCACATTGCCGATTTTTGTCAGGCAGCCAAGTGCAAAGTAAACGCACCTGAGCGGCTTTCGTGGAATGCCGTATGGATTACACGAGCAAGACGTCCGATCGGACCGGGGGCTCAGACGCGCCCCCGGAAGACACCTTTGCAGAGGCGGGCGGTGGTATTACCGCGCGATTTGCTTCTTCAGCGTCTCCTCCACCACGCGATCGAAGGACGATGGCTTGCGTGGCGCCCTGGCGCGCTGCTCGGCCACAAAGGCCTCGCGTTTGGCGATCAGCTTCGCCAGCTTCGCATTGAGCGCGGTGCGGGTCGTGAGCTTTTCGGCGAGGACGGCGGCCCGCTGCTCCGGCGCGAGCTGGCGCAGCGAATCCGGCAGTTCGTCGTCCTTGAGCGATGCGAGCTTCTGCCGGCCGGAGTTGACGTCGCCGACAAGATCGCCGCCACCGGTAATCGCTTCCGAGGAGGCGAGCGAACGTTTGTTCAGATAGCTGGCCATGTCGCTGGCGGCGGAGGGAGCGGCTGCCGCGACGTCGGACAATTGCCGCGCCTTTTCCTCGGTGCGCTTTTGCAGGGCGCGGGGCCCGTACGGGATCACGGTGCCGTTGATCTCATTCTGCAGAATGATGATTTCGCCATCGAAGGGTGTTTCGATCACCACCACCTCACCGCCGTCCTGCGGGATCGGGATGAATTGGCCGTCACCGGCCTGGGCGATGTCACGCCATACCCGTTCGGTGTCACGCGCACTGCCCGCCAGAACAGCGTTGACGATGATGTTCTTCTGCCTGGCCGCCGCCAGCGTGGCGGGGTACTTGGTATCCTGCGCATAGTCCATGTGGGGCGGTGCATCACCTACCAGAAAGACGATGCGGCGCGCCTCGCCGCCTGATGTCCACTTGAGTTGATTGACCGCCACATCCAGCGCCTCGTTGACGCTTTCGGGCCAGTCGCCCCCGCCTCGCGCCTGCAATGACAGCAGATTCCCATAAAGCTCCTGAATGTCCGTGGTGAGATCGAACGTCCGGGTCACGTAATCGTCGCCGATATCGCGATAGGCGACGAGACCCATGCGGATGTCGGCATCGGCATTGCCATCTGCGATCGCGGTCGCAATCGACCAGATCTTGCGCTTGGCACCCTCGATCAGGTTACTCATCGAACCGGTGGTATCGAGCACGAAAGCGACCTCGATCGTCGGCTTGGCCACGACCGGGGACGCCGAGGCGACAAAAGGCAGGGCTGCGATCGCCAGGACGAAGCCGCGAATTGTGGATGGGAATGTCATTTTACCTCCAAACCCGCGCCAGGCGCGCGGCTGCACGACCCCCGTGCCCTCGCGAGACCGGCGCTGGACGCAAGGCTGCGCGTGGCGGCCGCTTGCGGGCCCAGAAGACCGATCTCGCGCTGCTGTGTGGTGATGAAATCTGCTAGGGTTCGAAGGCTATGGAATCACGTCTGCTGAATATTGTGCCGCCGCCCGATCGCCGTCAGTCGCAGACGGCGTCGGCGATCGCACGCGGCACGGCGCGTTGGCTCGGACAGCTCGGCTTTTCCTGCATCAGCGAATTGCCGTTGCCCTCGGGGCGGCGCGCCGATCTGGTGGCGCTCAACGGCCGAGGTGACCTGTGGATCGTCGAGATCAAATCATCGGTGGAGGATTTGCGCGCGGATCACAAATGGCATGAATATCGTGCGCATTGCGACCGGCTGTTCTTCGCTACGACGCAAGATCTGCCGTGCGAGATTTTTCCCGTCGATACCGGTCTGATCGTCGCCGATGCCTACGGTGCACACTTGCACTGCGAGGCCCCGGAGCATCGGCTGCCGGCGCCGACGCGCAAGCTGATGACAGTGCGGTTCGCCATGGCAGCGGCGCAGCGGATCAGCCGGTTGGTCGATCCGCAAGGCCACGTGCGCGACGATCTGGCTTGAGCGAAGCCTTCTGCCTCAGCGCGGGGCGCGCTTGGCAAGAATGCGCTGCAAGGTGCGCCGATGCATGTTGAGGCGGCGCGCTGTTTCCGAGACGTTGCGATTGCAAAGCTCGTAGATGCGCTGGATATGCTCCCATCGCACGCGGTCCGCCGACATCGGATTGCTTGGGAGTTCCGATTTTTCGGTGCCGCTGGCGAGCAGCGCAGCGACAACGTCGTCGGCATCGGCCGGCTTGGAGAGATAATCGACCGCACCCATCTTCACGGCGGTGACCGCGGTAGCGATGTTGCCATAGCCGGTCAGGACGATCGCTCGCGCATCCGGGCGCTGGCGCTTCAGCGCGGCGACGACATCAAGGCCATTGCCGTCGCCGAGCCGCAGGTCCACCACGGCGAAGGCGGGGGCGGACTTGCCGATGTGATTGAGACCGTCAGAGACGCTTTCACACGAGGTGACAGTGAAGCCGCGTGTTTCCATGGCGCGTGACAGCCGTTCCAGGAACGGTTTGTCGTCTTCCACGATCATCAGCGAGCGATCGGTTTCGGCGGCAAGTTCGGCAATGGCGGTCACGGTGATTTCCTTGATTGTCGATCTTCAGAATATGGGATGCTGTCATGCAAATCCAAGGGCACATATCGTCGCGACGGTGGCAGGAAGGCCCTTTTCACCGGAATCTGATCGCCCTCCGGTTCCGTGCGCGGGATGATAGGTACCCATCATACGCATCGACTTAGGGGAGGAATTAGGTCGCCGCCGGTGCGGCCTGAGTATTCTCGAAGCTCGTGCGCGGCCATGTGATCCGCACCACGGCGCCGTGATCGGGAAATATCCGGTTGGAAAAGGTGACTTCGGCATCGGAGCGCTCCAGAAAGGTGCGTGCGATGAAGATGCCAAGGCCAAGCCCTCGTCGTTCGCGATGGGTCTGGTCGGCCCCGCGCCGACGCGACAAATAAGGCTCGCCGATGCGCTTTAGCAGATCCGGCGCGATGCCCGGACCGTCGTCGGAAATGATGATCTCGACAAGATCATCGGTCCAGCGTGCATCGACTTCCACCGTGGTCCGCGCGAAGTCCACGGCGTTTTCCAGGATATTGCCGACGCCATAGAGGATCGCGGGGTTGCGCATGCTGGTCGGCTCGGGAGGCTCCCCTGCCGCGACGCGGATCTTGATGGCGATGCCGAAGTCACGATGCGGGGCGACCGCTTCCTCGATCAAGGTCGACAGCGGCATGCGGTCGAACGGCGCGCCGGACGATGACAGTTGAGCGATCTTGGCAAGAATGTCGCGGCATCGCTGCGCTTGTTCGCGCAGCGTCCTGAGGTCGCTGGCGATCGGACTGTCCGACGGTGTGGTCTGCTCAAGCTCGCGCGAGATCAGGAAGATGGTCGAGAGCGGCGTCCCCAGTTCGTGGGCGGCTGCGGCGGCGAGTCCGTCGAGCTGCGTCAAATGCTGTTCGCGCGTCAGCACCAGTTCGGTTGCCGCCAGCGCATCAGCTAGTTTGCGCGCTTCCTCGGTGACCTGAAATGTGTAGAGGCTGGTGACGCCGATCGCCAGCAGGATCGAAAGCCAGATGCCGGCCATGTAGACCGGCGGCAGCACGAGCGGCTCGTCGCCATTCCATGGCAGTGGCAGATGAAAGAAGCCCAGGGCCGTTGCGCAGACCGCCGCGAAGATACCAAGGGCGATAGTGATTCGGGTCGGCAGCGCCGTTGCCGAGATCAGCACGGGGCCGAGAAACAGGAATGAGAACGGGTTCTCGAGTCCGCCCGTCAGATACAGCAGACCCGCGAGCTCGGTGATATTCAATGCCAGCAGCGCAGCGGCAAAGCGCGGCGAGAGCCGCTCCATGGGGTTGAGGATAATCTGCAGAGCCAGCGTGACGAGCGCCGAGGCGGCGATGATCGCGACGCAGGGAATGACCGGAACTTCAAAGTCAAGGCTTTGAACGACAAAGAAAATTGCAGCGAGCTGACCCAGCGCGGCGAGCCAGCGCAGCCGCAGGATGGTATCGAGGCGAATGTTGCGCCGGGGATGGTGAAAATTCGGAAAGGCGATGTCGGTCATGCGTTGACTCTAAAGCATCGCGTCCCTTGCTGGATATGCGCGTTGCGTCGCGGCGGGACCTGAAAAGAATGCCGGCCTTGATCATACTGCTAGATTTTGGGTTCCATTGGTGCCGGGATAAGGCGAAGAACGATCTTTCCGTTAACCCAAGCCTGCCAGCATAAAGCCCTTCAGCCGATGAGGATTAGCGAAAGAGATAGATTGACGCTCCGCAACGCAACCGTCACACTGCTGCGTTGCAATAAAAAGCAGATCGGGGATTAGCTAATGGCGATTGGTGAATTTGGCGGTGCGCCGAACCTGCCTGTGCAAGGTGGCTCCGCGCTCATGACTCCGCTGTACTGGATGTATGAGATGGGGCACGCTTCGCTCAATCCGGCGCGCGCTGCGACTGACGCCACCAAGATTCTGTTCGAGAATCCGGTCAACCCCTGGTCGCATACGCAGTTCGGCAAATCGATTGCGGCGGGCTGCGAGCTGTTCGAGCGCATGACGCGTCGCTACGGCAAGCCGGAATGGGGCATCACCCACACCGAAGTCGAAGGCCATCGCGTGCCGGTCGCCATTCGCTCGGTCTGGGAAAAGCCGTTTTGTCGGTTGCTGAACTTCGATCGCGCCATCACCACGCCGCTCAGCAAACCGCAACCTCGCGTATTGATCGTAGCGCCGATGTCAGGCCACTACGCAACGCTCTTGCGTGGCACGGTCGAGGCGTTCCTGCCGGGACATGACGTTTACATCACCGATTGGGCGGATGCGCGCATGGTGCCGCTCACGGCTGGTCGCTTCGATCTCGATGACTACGTCGATTATCTCATCGAAATCCTGCATCTGCTCGGTGGCGACGTCCATGTCGTCGCGGTGTGTCAGCCCGCGGTTCCTGTCGTCGTGGCGGTTTCGGTGATGGAGGCCGCGAACGATCCCAACGTGCCGCTGTCGATGACGCTGATGGGCGGGCCGATTGATACGCGGCGCAATCCAACCGCGGTGAACAATCTGGCGCAAGAGCGCGGCATCGACTGGTTCCGCAGCAATGTCATCACGAAGGTGCCGTTCCCGCATCCTGGCTTCATGCGCGATGTCTATCCGGGCTTCCTGCAGCTCACCGGCTTCGTCAGCATGAATCTTGATCGCCATGTCGATGCGCATCGCCGCCTGTTCGATAATCTGGTGAAGGGTGACGGCGACAAGGTCGAGAAGCACCGCGACTTCTACGATGAGTATCTCGCGGTGATGGATCTGACGGCAGAGTATTATCTGCAGACCGTCGACCAGGTCTTCGTCAGGCAGGCGCTGCCGAAGGGTGAGATGACCCATCGCGGTAAGCTGGTCGACCCTTCAAAGGTCCGGCGCGTTGCGCTGATGACGGTGGAAGGCGAGAACGACGATATTTCCGGACTCGGCCAGACCGAAGCAACGCACGGACTCTGCAACGCGATTCCGGCCAATCGACGCGTCCATTACGTCCAGAAGGACGTCGGGCATTACGGCGTGTTCAACGGATCACGCTTCCGGAAGGAAATCATGCCGCGCATCTCCGCATTCATGTACGCATCACAGTCGCGTGCCGCGCCAACTGCGCTCGCGGCCGCGGAATAGGACCTGCGCCGCCCATATTGCGGCGTGCGTCGTTCAGCTCGGATCTTAAAACAGGCCACACAGGGACGAGTGAATTTGAATTCACTCGTCCTTTAAGTTATGAATGTGGCATCATTCTTTTGGCGAGGGAACCAGTGCAATTTTATCTCGTTTGATGGTCTGAATCCTACATGATCTAGGGCGATTTTGCCTGGGCGCCCCTGTATATTGGGCAAATGATTTGTTTTTGCGCGGACCCGTTTCCCTGGCGACGGATATGGCAAAATCCCGGCGACTTCCTGCACGCCGGATCCGCTGACATGGCTTTTCGCGCTCTTCTCTATCGTCGTCCCAGTGAACCTTCGACCATCACCATCAGATTTGGATCGCAGATTTTCGCGATTCGTCTGAGGCGGCATCGCCGCGCGCGGCGCTACACGTTACGGATTCATCCCAGTGATCGCGAAGCGATCCTGACGATGCCGCCGCGCGGCACCGTTGCTGATGCAAAGGACTTTGCGCAGCGACATGGCGGCTGGATTGCCGCACGACTGGGGCGACTGCCGAAAGCTGCGCCCTTTCAGTCAGGTACTTTGGTTCCGCTGCGGGGTGTCCCGCATCGTATTGTGCATCGCGCCGGCAGCCGCGGCACGGTTTGGACGGAAACACGGGACAGCGGCGACCGCATCCTGTGCGCGGCGGGTGGCGTCGAATATATCGAGCGTCGCATTCATGACTTTCTGAAGCGAGAAGCGCGCCGCGATCTGCAGAAGGCATGCGACGTCTACGCTGCGCAACTGGGCGTGAAGGTGAAGCGCATCTCGATCCGTGATCAGTCGAGCCGTTGGGGGTCGTGCACCTCGGCGGGATCGTTGTCGTTCTCGTGGCGGCTGATCCTCGCGCCGCCTTACGTGCTCGATTATCTGGCCGCGCACGAGGTCGCGCATCTCGTCGAGATGAATCATTCGCCGCGCTTCTGGAAAGTCGTGGCGCGGATTTGCCCGAAGGTGGAGCAAGCCAAGACGTGGCTCGACGTTCACGGCAATGATCTGCATCGCTACGGCATTTCGGAGTGACGTAGCTGTGCCGCTGAATGTCGTCGCAGCTTATGGGACCAGGGCTCGGTGGCGTTAGCGCCCGAACAGCCGCTCCACCAGCCAGCCGTCGAGGCCAGGCGCCGCTTCCGGCCGCACCGCTGCCGGCCTCGGTGCTGCCCCGGGTGCGCCTGAGGCCGGACTCGGCGCCGCAGGATAGACCGGCTGCACGCTATTCGCGGTCGTGCCGTCAGACCGGGTCATCGGCATCATGCTGGCCTGCTGTGCCGGCGCGCCCGCACCGAAGTTCGGGAACAGACCGTTGGATTGGGCGCCCGGCAGGGCCGCAACAGCCACGCCCTGATGCGCCACCCGCATGAAGCGGGTCCAGACTTCCACCGGCAGGCCGCCGCCGGTCGCCTTCTTGGTCGGCGAATTGTCGTCATTGCCGAGCCAGACGCCCGTAACGAGGTTGGCAGTGTAGCCGATGAACCAAGCATCGCGGAAATCCTGGCTGGTGCCGGTCTTTCCGGCCGCGCTCCATCCCGGAATCTCGGCTTTGCGTGCGGTGCCGCTGACCAGCGTCTCGCGCATCATCGTGTTCATCATCGCCACATAGCGCGGTTCGATCACCTGATCGCGCGAGTCGGGCGGCCGGCGATACAGCACTTTGCCATTCTCGGCGCGGATACGGTTGACGACATGCGGGGAGACGCCGCGGCCGCCATTGGCAAACGGCGCGTAGGCGCCGGTCAGCTCCAGCAGCGACACGCCGGAGGTGCCGAGCGCGAGCGAGGCGTTAGCGTCCAGCTTCGAACTGATCCCGAGCCGGTGAGCGGTGCGCACGACGTTCTTCGGCCCGACTTCCATTCCGAGACGGACCGCGACAGTGTTCAGCGACATCGCTAGCGCCTGCGTCAATGTCACCGCGCCGAAATATTCGTGGGTGTAGTTCTCCGGCCGCCAGCCCTTGATGTCGATGGGCGCATCCTGTCGGATGGTCTCGGGCGTGAGACCCGCCTCCACGGCAGTGAGGTAGACAAACGGCTTGAACGCAGAGCCCGGCTGACGCTTGGCGGTGACGGCGCGGTTGAACTGGCTGTCCGCGTAGTTGCGGCCGCCGACCATGGCGCGCACCTCGCCGCTCGGCGTCATCGCCACCAGCGCGCCCTGGGTGACGTTGAACTTGACGCTCTTGGCGGCGAGTTCGTCGATCACCGCGGCTTCGGCGACGCTTTGCAGCTTAGGATCGATCGAGGTTTCGACCACGATGTTCTGGTCGATCTGGCCGATCAGGTCGTCGAGCACTTCGCCGATCCAGTCGGCAACGTAGTTGATGGTGCCGGCGCCGGGCGGCTTCACCGCGTAGGAGGGATTGGCGATCGCCGCCTTGGCTTGCTGTTCGGTGATGAACCCGGCATCGGCCATCGCACTCAGCACGGTTTGCGCGCGCTTCTCGGCGCCTTCCGGATTGCGGTTCGGCGCAAGGCGCGAGGGCGATTTGACGAGGCCCGCCAGCATGGCTGCTTCCGCCAGCGTCACCTTGCGTGCCGATTTCCCGAAATATTTTTGCGCGGCGGCATCGACGCCGTAAGCGCCGGAGCCGAAATAGACGCGGTTGAGGTAGAGTTCGAGGATCTCGGCCTTGGTGTGATTGTGCTCGAGCCAGAGCGCCAATTCGGCCTCCTGCAGCTTGCGCTGCAAGGTGCGCTCCTGGGTCAGGAACAGGTTCTTCGCGAGTTGCTGGGTCAGGGTCGAACCGCCCTGCGACACCCCGCGATGCAGAAGGTTGGCAACCGCCGCACGGGCAATGCCGAGCGGATCGATGCCGTAATGGCTGTAGAAACGGCGGTCCTCGATGGCGATGAAGGCTTTCGGCAGATACGGAGGAAGTTCCTTCAGCGCGACGCTGGCGCCGCCCATCTCGCCGCGCGTTGCCAGGATGCTGCCGTCGAGGCCGACGATCTGAATGGTCGGCGGCCGCTTCGGAATTTCCAGCGACTGGATCGGCGGCAGATGCGCGCCAACCCAGATCACCACGCCAGTGATGGCGATGATGCCCCAGAGGCCGAGCACCGCCCCCCAATAGGCGGTCCGATAGAGTTTGCGGCGCAAACCGCCGCGCGCGCCGCGTTTGCGAGGCTTGCGCGAGTCGCTGCCGCGAGCGCCTTCGCGCTTCGGGGATTTCTTGGGTTTGTCGTCGCTGGCGATGCTGATGCGATCGGCAATGTTCAGGCGAAGGCTCGCCAGCGACGCGCCGAGCCCGAATTGCGGCTCCTTCCGCGGACTGCTTTTCTTTCGTCGCAACGCCATACGCTAACGCACCCGCCCCATGCTTTTCGGAACGTAACCTGCGGGGTTTAAAAGCGCGTTAAATGAAGGTTAATGCTAATGCCGCGCGTTGTTTGAAAGTGCCTGATAAACAAGGCTTTCATGGGGCCTTAACCCTACCGGGGCCCGGGAAAGAAGGCCAAGCGAGGCCGGCGCGAACGGCTCCGCCGCGCCGGCCCGATGGACTGACGGTCGCGATCAGCCCTTGTGATCGTCGACGATGATCGGACCGAACAGCTCCCAGCGCTCGCCGTCGAACTTCATCATCTGCAACTGCTTGTTGACGCGATAATCGGTCGGCGACGTCGAGCCGACGATGCCCGGCAGCGAAAGATCGAGCTGCACGTTCTTCAGGCTGGTGGCCTGCTTCATCACGTTCTCTCGGGTGAGATTGTCGCCGCATTCCTTTAACACGTGCACCAAGAGCTGTGCGGTGCTGTAGCCGTAGGTGTTGAAGCTCGAGTCCTTGTCGCCTTCCGGATAGTACTTCGCCATGAATTCGAAGTACTTCTTCATTCCAGCGTCGTCCTTCCAGGCCGGATCGAGCGGGTCCTTGCCGTAATTGGTGCTGATCACGCCCTTGGAGTTCTCAAGACCGGCCGGCTTCATCACGGCGCCCACGGAGGTGGCGTTGATATCGAGGATATGCACTGGCTTCCAGCCGAGGTCGGCCACCTTCTTGATGGCCTGCGCAGCAAATTTCGGCGTGGAGGCGTCATAGAGCAGATCGGCACCTGCAGCCTTCAGCTTGACGATCTGGGAATCGATGGTCGGGTCGGTGAGTTCATATGACGCCTCCGCCACGATCATCGTCTTGGCTTTGTCGCCGAGCGCTTCCTTGAGACCGGTCACGTAATCGCGGCCGAGGTCGTCGTTCTGGAATAGGATGCCAATCTTGGCATTGGGATAGTTGGCGAGAATATACTTGCCGTAGATGCGCCCTTCGGACTGGTAGTTAGGGTTGAAGCCCATCGTCCATGGGAAATTCTTGGGGTCGGAGAAGCGGGTCGCGCCGGTGGCGGCGAACAGTTGCGGCACTTTTTTCTGGTTCAGATACTTCTGCACGGCGGCGTTCGGAGGCGTCCCGACGATCTGAAACGTCAGCAGCACCTCGTCGCCCTCCACCAGCTTGCGTACCTGCTCGACCGCCTTTGGCGGGCTATAGGCGTCGTCATACTGGATTAGGTTCAGCTTGCGGCCGTTTACGCCCCCCTGATCATTGATCATCTTGAAATAGGCGGCCTGGGTCTTGCCGATGGTGGCGTAAGCGGAGGCGGGGCCGCTGAACGGCACAGTCTGGCCGATCTTGATTTCCGTATCGCTCGCGCCCGTATCGTACTTCTTCTGCGCGCTAGCCGGTGAGACCGACAGCGCGACGGCGACAACGGATGCGGCGGTCAGACCGAGAACTTTATCCCTCATTTTGGCTTCTTCCCTTTGTGTGACACTGTGATCCCATGACACGGTATCTTTTTTGACCGACGGTCGGCTTCAATCGTGGGCTGTGCCGTCGTTGGGCCGATACTGAAGGAAGCAATTTGCCAATGCAAAGGGAAACATCGTGCCATGTCCGCTGCAGGCAGAAAGCGGGTGGATCAGCCGCGCTTCAAGGCCGATACCGAGGGAGCCGTTGCAGGGTTTGATCAACGGCGAAGTTGACCGTTCCGGTCAACGGTCAAGCGTTTAAGACGCGGCAACACTTGTGAGGATCGCCATGTCCATGTCCCAAGCTTCGACGAAAGTCTCGTCCGCTCCGGGTCGCATCTTTCCGACTCCGCAGTCGCGGACGAAATCCCTTGAACGGTTTTATCTCGACCGGTTCAAGAGCCCGATCGGCGTGGCGCTGCTGGTCACTGATGCCGAGGGCACTCTGTGCGCCTTGGACTGGGTGGATTACGAAGACCGGATGGCCGCACTGATGCGGCAGCAATACGGCGGATCCGAGTTGGTTGAGGGGAAAGCGCCGGCATCAATCATAGCGGCTCTCAAAGCCTACTTTGCCGGCGATCTTGCGGGCCTCCGCGCCATCCCCTGCCGGTTCGGCGGAACGTCCTTCCAGCGTGAGGTCTGGTCGGCGCTGCGCGAGATCGCCCCGGGCAAGACCATCAGCTATGGCGCGCTCGCCGCGCGTATCGATCGCCCGAAGGCGGTGCGGGCGGTCGGCCATGCCAACGGCGCCAATCCGATCAGCGTCGTGGTGCCGTGCCATCGCGTCATCGGGTCGAATGGCACGTTGACCGGTTATGGCGGCGGGCTCGAACGCAAGCGCTGGCTACTCGCGCACGAAGGCGTTGATATCACCACCTGAGCGAGGATATGCGCCACGCCGGCTCAAGCAGCCGGAGGGGTGGCGGCGACGGTATCGTTGGTCAAGAGATGGACCAGCGCGCGTTTGATCGCGGCTTGCCGGGTCGGAGCCGTGATTTGCGCGCCAAGCAGGTCGGTGACGTAGAACACGTCGCGGGCCCGCTCGCCGAAGGTCGAAACGTGGGCCGACGCGATGTTCAGGTTGAGCTTCGAGATCGCGGTTGTCAGTTGATACAGCAAGCCCGGCCGGTCGAGGCCGGAGACTTCGATCACGGTGTGCCGGTCCGACCACTGATTGTTGATGATGACTTCCGGCTCGACCACGAACGGCCGCAGCTTGGTCCGGCTGGTGACGCGATGCGCCACCACGTCCGGCAGCTTGAGCTTGCCTTCCAGCACCTGCTCGATGATTTCGCCGATTCGCGTGGCGCGGCGACCCTCGTCTTCGTCGCGGTCGTATTCGCGCGAGATGGCGATGGTATCGAGCGCCAGGCCGTCGGTGGTGGTATAGATCTGCGCGTCGACGATATTGGCGCCCGCCGACGCGCAGGCGCCGGCGATGATCGACAACAGCCAGGGATGGTCGGACGCCAGAATGGTCAGTTCGGTGACGCCGCGCGCCTCGTCGAAGCCGACATTGATCGCCAGCTTGTGCTCGCCTTTCTCCGCGGATTTCAGAAAGCGGGCGTGGCGAATTTTGCGCGGCAGATCGACCTTCAGCCAGTAAGCTGGATAGTGTCGGCCGATATAGGCGTTCAGTTCGGCTTCGGGCCATTCCCTGAAGGCGGCCCGGAATTCGGCCTGCGCCACCTCGATCCGCTGGGTGCGATTGACCTCTGAGAAACCGCCGGTCAGCACCGGCTCCGTTTCGTAATAGAGCGTGCGCAGAAGCTGCGCCTTCCAGCCGTTCCACACCCCGGGGCCGACGCCGCGAATGTCCGCGGTGGTCAGGATGGTGAGCAGCTTCATGTGCTCGACCGACTGGACGACGGCGGCAAAATTCTCGATGGTCTTGCGGTCCGACAGATCGCGCGACTGCGCCACGCCGGACATCGTCAGGTGCTGCTCGATCAGCCAAGCCACCAGCGCGGTATCGGCAGCGTTGAGACCGAGACGCGGACAAAGTCGTCGGGCGACCTTGGCTCCGGCGATCGAGTGATCCTCCGGTCGACCTTTGGCGATATCGTGCAGCAGGACCGAGACGTAAATGACAGTGCGATGCTCGGGGCGAATCTTGCGCATCAGGTCGGAGGCGAGCGCGAACTCCTCGTTGCCGCCGCGCTCGATCTCCTGCAGGAAGCCGACGCAACGCAGCAGATGCTCGTCGACTGTGTAGTGATGATACATGTTGAATTGCATCATCGCGACGATTTTGCCGAAGGCGCGGATGAACTGGCCCAGCACGCCGGTCTCGTTCATTCGCCGCAGCACGATCTCGGCATCGTCCGAGGTCAGGATTTCGATGAACAGCCGGTTGGCTTCGGGATCGTCGCGCACCTGCGAATTGATCAGCCGCAGTGAGCGCGTCACCGCGCGCATGGCATCGGGATGGAAGGCGAGGTTGTTCTTCTGGGCGAGGCGGAAGATGCGGATCAGGTTCACCGGATCCTGTCTGAATACATCTGGCGTCGCCAGGCTGATGCGGTTGTTATCGATGACGAAGTCGTCGCTTTCCGGGACGCGCCGCCGCTTGTTGCTCGGGCGCAGCCGCGCCATCATCCGGCTCAGCACCGGTGCAGGCTTGGCCTGCTGATCTTCCAGCTTGGCGCACAGAATCGCGGTGAGATCGCCGACGTCCTTGGCCGCCAGGAAGTAATGCTTCATGAAGCGCTCGACGTCCTGCATGCCGGGATGCGAGGTGTAGCCGAGGCGCTGCGCGATCTCGCGCTGCAGTTCGAACGACAGCCGTTCCTCGGGGCGGCCGGTGATGAAATGCAGGTGGCAACGCACCGACCATAGCAGGTCGGAGCAGCGGCGGAAGACGCGGAATTCATGAGCGTCGAACACGCCACGTTTCAGCAACTCGTCGGTATCGCGAACGCGGTAGACATATTTCGCGATCCAGAACAGCGTGTGCAGGTCGCGCAGCCCGCCCTTGCCATCCTTGACGTTGGGTTCGACCAGATAGCGTGATTGGCCGGCACGACGGTGCCGCTCTTCGCGCTCGGCGAGCTTGGCGGTGACGAACTCGGCGGCCGTGCCTTGCACCACGTCCTTGTCGAAGCGCTCGACCAGTTCGTCATAGAGCCCGCGGTCCCCGGTGAGAAACCGCGTTTCCAGAATCGCGGTCCGGATGGTCATGTCGCCGCGGGCCTGGCGGATCGACTCGTCCACGGACCGTGTCGCGTGCCCGACCTTGAGACCCATGTCCCACAAGCAATAGAGGATGGCTTCGGCCACCTGTTCGCCCCAGGCGGTCTGCTTGTAGGGCAGGATGAACAACAGATCGATGTCGGATTCCGGCGCCATCAGGCCGCGCCCGTAGCCGCCGGTCGCGACAACGGCCATGCGTTCGGCGCCCGATGGAATCGATGAGCGGTAGAGATAGCGCGTCGCCGCATTGAACAGGATGCCGATGATCTCGTCCTGCACGAAACAGAGGCGCTCGGCGCAGCGGCGGCCGTGTCGGTCCTTCAGTAGCGTGGCTTGAGCGATCTCGCGGGCCTTGGCGCGTTCGGCTTTCAGCAGTTGCGCCAGCGCCGACCGAAAGGCGTCGTTGTGGCCGGCGTGACGGTCCGCCAGGGCGTCGACCTCCGCGGTGATGCGTGCGGTGTCGAAAATGGCATCGGGAACGGGCGGCTGCGGCGCGGCGTGATCCATGCTCTCCCGATATCGGACGGCGCGGGTACTGTCACGAAACATTATCGCGCGTTCCTCTACAGATGGAACTTTCCGTTCTCGGCCACGCCGCAGCATCTTCATGCTCGGCCATGCATGCTATTTGGGCGGACTTTCTCGCCGAAACAATTCTATAAGCCATTGGAAAGCATGAGTTTTCTGGGGCGGTTCGGGACGACCCTGATCGGGGTGTCGCGCGACCCACGGCGAGAGGTAAAGATCATGGTCAAGATTTCGCGACGTAGGCTGACGGCGGTCCTCGCGGTCTCATTGCTCATTCCGGGCGCGGCGCAAGCGGCCGATCCAGTCAAGGAGATCCGGGTCGATTGGGCGACATACAATCCCGTCTCCATGGTGCTGAAGGATAAGGGTCTCCTCGAAAAGGAGTTCGAGAAGGACGGCATCAAGATTCGCTGGGTGCAATCGGCCGGTTCCAACAAGGCGCTGGAGTTTCTCAACGCCGGCTCCATCGATTTCGGATCGACCGCCGGCTCAGCCGCGCTGGTCGCGAAGATCAACGGCAATCCCATCAAATCGATTTATGTCTATTCGCGGCCCGAGTGGACCGCGCTGGTGACCTCCAAGGATTCCAAGATCGAAAAGATCGAGGATCTGAAGGGAGCGCGGGTCGCGGTCACGCGCGGGACCGATCCTCACATCTTCCTGGTTCGCGCCCTGCAGAGCGTCGGTCTGTCCGAGAAGGACATCAAGCCGGTCCTGCTGCAGCATCCGGATGGCGCGACGGCGCTGAAACGCGGCGACGTGCAGGCCTGGGCCGGCCTCGATCCGATGATGGCGGCGGCCGAAATCGAAGACGGCGCGCGGCTGTTCTATCGCAACAAGGACGCCAATACCTGGGGCATCCTCAACGTGCGTGAACAGTTCCTGAAGGATCATCCCGATCTGGTCCAGCGCGTGCTCAAGGTTTATGAGGAGGCGCGCAAGTTCTCGCTGGCGAATTACGATGAGGTGAAAAGGACCTTCATCGCCGTCACCAAGCTGCCGGAGAATGTCGTCGACAAGCAGCTCAAGGAGCGCACCGAACTGACGCATTCGAAGATCGGCGCGTCGCAGCGCGAGTCGATTCTCGCAGCCGGGCTTGCCTTGCAGCAAGCCGGGGTCATCGCCGCCAATGTCGATGTGAAAGCGACACTCGACGCGCTGATCGACGATAGCGTGCCGCTCACCAACTGATGGAAGTTGTGCGAGGGATTCCGACGACCGGCGTCCCTCGTGTTCGCGTTTGTTACGGATTGAGTATGACTTCCGTGGATCTGCCACTGCTGCGCACGTCCGACAGCGCGCAGACCGCGCCGCGCCAGAGCGCGCATGCGCGCCGATGTCGCCGCGTGCTGCTCGCCCTTGCGCTTCCCGTTATTCTCGGGGCGTTATGGGAACTGGCGGTGTATGCCGGATTCTCTGATGGCCGGCTGGTGCCGCCGCCGTCGGTGATCTTCTCGACACTCTGGGATCTGGCGCGGACCGGCGAGCTATGGCTTCACACCCGCGCCACCGTGCTGCGGGTTGCGGCCGGTTTCGCCATCGGAGTTGTCGCCGGCACGCTGCTCGGCGCGCTCGCCGGCTATTCTGCGCTGTCGCGGCAGATTCTCGATCCGACCTTGCAGGCACTGCGATCGATTCCGTCGATCGCCTGGGTGCCGCTCTTTGTCTTATGGTTCGGAATCTTCGAGGAATCGAAGGTGGTGCTGATCGCTGTCGGCGTGTTCTTCCCGGTGTATCTCGGCGTCATGGGCGCGATCCTTTCGGTCGATCGCAAGATCGTCGAGGTCGGGCGTGCGTTCCGATTGTCCGGTCCCGCGCTGGTCCGGCGCATCCTGCTGCCGGCGGTGCTGCCGAGCTATGTGGTTGCGCTGCGCTCCGGTCTCGGGCTGGGCTGGATGTTCGTGGTCGCCGCCGAACTTCTGGGCGCATCGGAAGGTCTTGGCTTTTTGCTGATCGACGGCCAGCAACTCGGCAAGCCGGCGCAGATCGTCGCCGCCATCGTCACTTTCGCCATCATCGGCAAGACCACCGACTGGCTGATCGAACTTGCCACAGCGCCGCTGCTGCGCTGGGAGGATCGCTTCAGCGCGCGCCAGGAGGCCGCCTGACATGTTGGTCCTCGATCGCGTCAGCAAGACCTATCCTAACGGCACCCATGCGTTGGAGAGCTTCTCGAATACGGTCGCGCGGGGTGAGATCGTGTTTCTGATCGGCGGTTCGGGATGCGGCAAGTCAACGCTGCTGCGGGCCATCGCCGGTCTCGATCCGGCCTCGCGCGGCAGGATCGTGCTCGACAGCGAGCCCATCGTTGCGCCGCATGAGAAGATCGGCATCATTTTTCAAGAGCCGCGGCTGCTGCCGTGGCTCAGCGTCGCCGACAATGTCGGTTTCGGGCTCTCCGGCCGGAGCAAGGGCGAGCGGCGCGACATCGTGGCGCGCGCGCTCGATCGGGTCGGCCTGGCGGACAAGGCGCGGGTCTGGCCCCGCGAACTGTCCGGCGGTCAGGCGCAACGCGTCGCGATCGCTCGCGCGCTGGTGCCACAACCGGAGGTCCTGCTGCTGGACGAACCGTTCTCCGCGCTCGATGCCTTCACACGGGCCGATCTGCAGGATCACCTGCTCGATCTGTGGGCGGAGAGCCGGCCGACGCTGCTGATGGTGACGCATGATGTCGAGGAAGCGGTAACGCTGGCCGACCGCATCGTGGTCATGCGGCCGCATCCGGGCCGGCTGTTCGAGGACATTGCGGTGCCGCTGCCCCGGCCGCGGGATCGTGCCTCGAATGAGTTCGAGAAGATCAAGCGCGTGGTGTTGACGGCACTCAACCGCTCGCTCGATCGCACCGTGCCGGATCGTCCGGACAAGGCGCTCGTCGGGGAAGCGCTGTGGTGGTAACGCGGCCTCACCGCGTTGGCGGCAGTTTGCCTGCCGCCGCCGAGCCGGTATAACCCAAAGCAAGCAAGCTTCATCTCCAGACCGCAACGCGCGAGGATTACGCCATGGACTCCGCCGCACTGCGCGCCATGCAGGCGCCGATCAAGGACCGACTGAAGAGCGACCCCCAAGCGGGATTCATTACCCTGAAGGCCAAGGGGTCGATCGAGGGCGAGGGCATCACCTGCAAGGTCGATACCGGGCGTGCGCTGGCGGTGGCGGGCCTGCATCCGGCCACCGGAGGTTCGGGGCTTGAACTGTGCTCAGGCGACATGCTGCTGGAGGCACTGGCCGCCTGCGCCGGCGTCACGCTGAAATCGGTGGCCACGGCGCTGGATGTGCCGTTGAAGAGCGGCTCGGTGTCTGCCGAGGGCGACCTCGATTTTCGCGGGACCTTGGGTGTCGACAAGGAGACCCCGGTCGGCTTCAAGGAAATCCGCCTGCGCTTCGACGTCGATACCGATGCGCCGCAAGACAAGCTGGACCTGATGCTGAAGCTGACGGAGCGTTACTGCGTAGTCTTTCAGACCATCAAGAACGGGCCGAAGACGTCGGTATCGATGCATCGCGTGTGAGCCGTACGGCTTCGCGGCGCCCCTTCACGCATCCCATCAATGCAAATTAGGGCGTGGATGCCTGACCTAAAGCCGGGCATGACGCAGTGATGCCGGATTCGCCCGACCTTGCCTTTGCCCTGATCTTGCTGCTGCGCATGGCGGTTGCGGCCGTCTTCGTGGTCGGCGCCTCGATCATCACCGAGCGGGCCGGGCCGGTGATCGGCGCCTTGGTGGCAACCCTGCCGGTGGCGACCGGACCGGTCTACGTCTTTCTCGCCCTCGATCACGACGCCGCCTTCATCGCGGCCAGCGCGCTCGCCGCGCTGCCCATCAACGCCGCGACCATCACTTATGGTCTGGTTTACGTGATGATGGCGCAGCGGCACGGCATGATGGCGAGCTTCGGCGCCGCGATGCTGACGTGGCTGGCGTTGGCATCGCTGGCGCACAGCGTCACCTGGTCGCTGGGCAGCGCGCTTGCCGTCAACGCACTGGTTTGCGCGATCTGCCTGCCGCTGTCGCAACGTTACCGCAAGGTAGTGATGCCGCCGATCCGCCGGCGCTGGTACGACATTCCGTTGCGGGCGCTGCTGGTGGCGCTGATGGTCGCAACGGTCGTCGGACTGTCGAACCGCGTCGGACCCGCGGTCACCGGCGTTCTCGCCGTCTTCCCCATCGTCTCGTCCAGTTTGATGCTGATCCTGCACCCGCGTATCGGCGGCCGCGCGACCGCCGCGGTGCTGGCCAACAGCGTTTGGGGGCTGGCCGGCTTCGGGCTTGGTCTGGCGATGCTCTATCTGGTGACGCCGCATCTCGGGACGGTGACGGGCCTGTTACTGGCACTGGCCGTTTGCGTCGTCTGGAATCTCGGGCTGTGGGGTTTCAGCCGCCGGGGCATGGCCCGCGCAGCCGGCTGAGGCTTTAAGCGAAGTGGACCGCGCGCATTGTCACTCCTTCGGCAACTTGGCCTTCAAGGCGTAGAGCGCATCGAGCGCCTCGCGGGGCGACATCTCGTCGGGATGCAGCGCGGCGAGTGCTGCGATCAGTTGTTCGGATTCGCTTGGCGGTTGCTGTTCCGCTGCTGCGCGGGAGGTTACGGCGAACAGCGGCAGATCGTCAGTCAGCGCGCGCGTCGTCGCGCCGCGATCCTGTGCCTCGAGCTTGGCCAATACGGCTTTAGCCCGGGCGATGACACTCGGCGGCAGGCCGGCGAGTTTCGCCACCTGAATGCCGTAGGAGCGATCCGCCGATCCGGGCAGCACTTCGTGCAGGAACACCACATCGCCGTGCCATTCTTTGACACGCACGGTGGCATTGAACAGGCGCGGCAGCCGCGCCGAGAGCGCGGTCAGTTCGTGATAATGCGTCGCGAACAGGGTGCGGCACTTATTCGATTCGTGCAGGTGCTCGATCGCCGCCCAGGCGATGGAGAGACCGTCGAAGGTGGCGGTGCCGCGACCGATCTCGTCGAGGATCACCAGCGCGCGCTCGCCGGCCTGATTGAGGATGGCGGCGGTTTCCACCATCTCCACCATGAATGTGGAGCGTCCCCGCGCCAGATCGTCGGCGGCGCCGACACGCGAGAACAGCCGGTCGACCACGCCGATGCGGGCGCGTGCCGCAGGGACGAAGCTGCCGGTTTGCGCCAATAGTGCGATCAGCGCGTTCTGCCGCAGAAAGGTTGATTTACCCGCCATGTTCGGGCCGGTGATCAACCAGATCTGTCCGGACGCCTGGGCAGGCCCCGGCGACAGGTCGCAATTGTTGGCAATGAACGGCTGGCCATCGCGCTTGAGAGCCTGCTCGACCACGGGATGGCGGCCGCCCTCGATGGCGAAGCCGAGCGACGCGTCAACTTCGGGGCGGACATAGTTCTCGTCGACGGCGAGCTTGGCCAATGCGGTTGCGACATCGAGCACGGCAAAGGCGTGAGCGGCGGCGCGAAGATCATCGCCGGCTTCAATCGCCATCGTGCAGAGCTGCTCGAAGATGTCGAGTTCGAGGCCGAGCGCACGGTCGCCGGCATTGGCGATCTTGGCTTCGATTTCGCCGAGCTCGGCTGTGGTAAAGCGCACCTGTCCGGCCAAGGTCTGGCGGTGGATGAAGGTAGCATTGAGCGGCGCGGCCATCAGCCTGTCGCCGTGCTGCGCCGTCACCTCGACGAAATAGCCGAGCACGTTGTTGTGGCGGATTTTGAGGGCCTTGATGCCGGTGTCGTCGGCATAGCGCGCCTGCATCTCGGCGACGACGCGGCGCGAATCGTCCCGCAGCTTGCGGGTGTCGTCCAGCGCGGCCGCATAGCCTTTGCGGACGAAGCCGCCGTCGCGCTTGAGCAGCGGCAATTCGTCGTCCAGCGCGCGGGCGAATTCATGCGCGAGATCGCGCGAGGGGCGCTGCAACGCGCTCGCCACCGTTTGCAGATCGCGCGGCAGATCGACAAGGCGATGGAGCCGCTCCAACGCGTGATCGGCGGCAAGGATGCCATCGCGCAGGGCGGCTAAATCGCGTGGTCCGCCGCGGCCCACCGACAGCCGCGCCAAAGCGCGTGACATGTCCGGCGCCGCGCGCAGGATGCTGCGAAGATCGTCGCGTGCGGCAGTGTCGTCGACGAAGGCGCTGATGGCATCGAGGCGGTGCGCAATCGCAGCGGTGTCGGTCAATGGCGCGGCGAGGCGCTGCGCCAGGAGGCGCGATCCCGCCGCGGTCACCGTGCCGTCGATGGCGTCGAGCAGCGAACCGCGCCGCTCGCCCGCCAGGGTTCGCGTCAGCTCCAGGTTGGCGCGCGTCGCCGGATCGATTGCCATGGTGGCGCCGGTCATTTCGCGGGCCGGCGGCGATAGCGGCACCCGCTTGCCGACCTGGGTGCGGTCGATATAGGTGACGGCGGCGGCGGCGGCGGTGACCTCGAGCCGAGACATCGCACTGAGGCCGTCCATGGTCGCCACCGCGAAATAGTCGCACAGTCGCCGCTCGGCGGTGGCGCTGTCGAACACGTCGCGGGTGAGGGGCGTGACGGCGGGCAACTCACGCAGCAGCGGACCGAGCACCGCATCGTTATAGACCGCGTCGGTCACGATGGCTTCATTCGGATTGATCCGTGCCAGCGTGGCGCCGAGTTCGCCGGCGCTGCACTCGGTCACCATGAATTCCGATGTGGAGATATCGATCCAGGCAAGGCCGATACGGTCATCGCCGGATGACGAGGCGCGGGCGCGCGCCAGCGCCAGCAGATAGTTGTTGGCGCGCGCATCGAGAAGGTTGTCCTCGGTCAGCGTGCCGGGCGTCACCAGCCGCACCACGTCGCGCTTGACCACGCTCTTGTTGCCGCGCTTGCGGGCGGCGGCCGGATCTTCCATCTGCTCGCACACCGCGACGCGATGCCCGAGCGCAATCAGCCGGTGCAGATAGTCGTCGGCACGCTCCACCGGCACGCCGCACATCGGAATGTCCTCGCCCTGATGCTTGCCGCGCTTGGTCAGCGTGATGCCCAGCGCGCGCGAGGCAATTTCCGCGTCCTCGAAGAACAGTTCGTAGAAATCGCCCATCCGGTAGAACAGCAGGAGGCCCGGATTGGCCGCCTTGATCTCGAGATACTGTTCCATCATCGGCGTCACGCGCGCCGCCGGTTCGGGCGGCGTGACAGATGCGGTGGCAAGGGAAGCGGACGATTGCGACATGGCGGGCGCAACCTATCGAGTTTTGCCGGCCGATCCTATGGGATTGGGCGCGCCATGCACGATTTCCACGCCCCGCGGTATTTATCACGGCCCCCCGCCTCCGGCGCATATCCCCTGCGCCGGAACGCGTGCTCTCGCGCCCCGCGATCAATTGACCTGCTTTGGATAGGTTCTTAAAACCACGGGACATTCGACTTCATGCAATCCGGCGATCCGATCAGGGTGGCCACATTCCGGAGGTTTCCCCATGCCCGACGTCTTCCTTTGCGACGCCGTCCGGACCCCGATCGGCCGTTTCGGTGGGTCGCTTGCCAAGGTGCGCGCCGACGATCTGGCGGCCGCGCCGATCAAGGCGCTGAAGGAGCGCAATCCCGGTGTGGATTGGACGGCGGTCGATGAGGTCTATCTCGGATCCGCCAACCAGGCTGGCGAGGACAACCGCAACGTTGCGCGCATGGCGCTTCTGCTGGCCGGTCTGCCCGATTCCGTGCCGGGCCAGACGCTGAACCGCCTCTGCGCCTCCGGGCTCGATGCGGTGGGCGCCGCCGCCCGCGCCATTCGAGCCGGCGAAATTGAGCTCGCGATCGCCGGCGGTGTCGAATCCATGACCCGTGCGCCGTTTGTGATGGGCAAGGCCCCCGCCGCCTTCGCGCGGACGACCGAAGTCTACGACACCACCATCGGCTGGCGTTTCATCAATCCGCTGATGAAGAAGCAGTACGGCGTCGATGCGATGCCGGAGACCGGCGAGAATGTCGCCGAGGAGTTCCAGGTGTCGCGCGCAGACCAGGACGCGTTCGCGATCCGCTCGCAGGAGCGTGCCGGCAAGGCGATCGCGAGCGGCTATTTCGCCGAAGAGATCATCCCGATCACCATTCCGGGTGGCAAGGCCGGCCCGACGGTGGTGGATAAGGACGAACATCCGCGCCCGGACACCACGCTGGAAGGTCTCGCCAAGCTGAAGCCGATCGTGCGCGATCCGGGCACCGTGACGGCCGGCAATGCGTCGGGCGTCAACGACGGTGCCGCCGCGATGATCCTCGCCTCCGAGGCCGCGGTCAAAAAGCATGGCCTCACCCCGCGGGCGCGGATTCTCGGCCTGGCTTCGGCAGGCGTGCCGCCCCGCATCATGGGCATCGGCCCGGTGCCGGCCACGCGCAGGCTCATGGAACGGCTGGGCTTGAAGATTTCTGATTTCGATTTGATCGAGCTCAACGAGGCCTTCGCCTCGCAGGGAATAGCCTGTCTCCGTCAACTGGGTGTCAAAGACGATGCTGATTTCGTCAACCCGCACGGCGGCGCCATCGCGCTCGGCCACCCGCTCGGAATGAGCGGCGCGCGGCTGGCGATGACGGCGGTGCACGGCATGGAGAAGCGTGGCGGCAAGCTGGCGCTCGCGACGATGTGCGTCGGCGTCGGGCAGGGCGTTGCCATGGCGCTGGAAAAGCTGAACTGACGGCCGGGACGCTTCCGGCCGATCGACACTGAGCGGCCGTCGCCTGGCTGGGCGTCGGCGGGAGGACCATGGATATGACTCTGATTTATCCGCGGGAGAGCAACCAGGCGAATCCGCCCCGGTTGTTTCCTGGCTACAGGAGCACGCCGAAGCGGTCGCCGCAGAAGCCGTTGATCTTGATGCGCCATACGCTGTCTGAACTGACCGGACCCGTCTACGGCCACGAGACGGTGCGGCCGAACGACCATGATCTCACGATCCAGCATAGCGGCGAGCCGCTCGGCGAGCGCATCATCGTGCACGGTCATGTCCGCGACGAGGATGGCCGCGGTGTGCCCAATACGCTGCTTGAGATCTGGCAGGCCAATGCCTGCGGCCGCTACATCCATGTCGTCGACCAGCATCCCGCGCCGCTCGATCCGAACTTCACCGGAGCCGGGCGGGCCCAGACCGACGCCAACGGCTATTACCGGTTCATCACCATCAAGCCCGGCGCTTATCCCTGGGGCAATCATCACAATGCGTGGCGTCCGGCGCATATCCATTTCTCGGTGTTCGGCCACGCCTTCATCTCGCGTCTGGTGACGCAGATGTATTTCCCCGGCGATCCGCTGTTCGAGTTCGATCCGATCTTCAATTCGGTGCCGGATGAGAAGGCCCGGATGCGCATGGTATCGAATTTCGATCTGGAGAACACCAAGCCGGATTGGGCGCTGTGCTACCGCTTCGATATTGTCCTGCGCGGCCGCAACGCCACGCCGATGGAGACCAAGTAATGGCCGGCATCACGCCTTCGCAAACGGTGGGCCCGTACTTCGCATACGGCCTGACGCCGGGCGGGAAATACGACTGGAACGACGCCTTCAGCAACGACCTCGTGACGGCGGATTCGACCGGCGAGCGCATTCGCGTGCATGGCCAGGTGTTCGACGGCGACGGGGTGGTGATTCCGGACGCGATGCTGGAGATCTGGCAGGCCGATGCGCAGGGCCGTTTTGCCGATCCGCAGGACAAGCGGGCGCTGCCGAATGCCACTTTCAAGGGCTTTGGGCGCTGCGGGACCTCTGCCAAAGGCGAGTTCGCTTTCGATACCATCAAGCCGGGCGTGGTGCCTGATCCCGACGGAAAGCCGCAGGCGCCGCATATTCTGCTGGCGGTGTTTGCGCGCGGCATGCTGCTGCAGCTTTACACCCGCATCTACTTCGAGGACGAGGCCGAGAAGAATGCCGCCGATCCGGTCCTGGCGCTGGTCCCCGCCGAACGTCGTGCGACGTTGATCGCCAGGCGCGGTGGGGGAGGGGCGGATTATCGGTTCGACGTGCACCTGCAGGGTGATAACGAAACGGTCTTCTTCGACCTGTGAGCGATGGCTCGGCCGCCGTCATTCCATGACGGCGGCGTGATCGGCGCTCGGCGCGCGCATCGAGGCCTTCGTCGAGCCCATGATGAAGGCCAGCGGGATCGCGCAGAGGGTGACGAGCATCACCAGTTCGAAATCCTGCGAGAACGCGATGATCTGCGATTGCGCGTAAAGAATGGCGTCCATCATGGCGCGTCCAGCGTCGGTCTGCAGATTGAGGATGCTGCTGACGTCCGGCATTTGCAGCGCCTGATTGAACGGCGTGACGTGCTCGGCCAGCACGGCATGGACGCGCGTCGTGCCGCTGGTCAGCTTGGCGATCACGATCGAAATCCCGATTGAACTGGCGACGTTGCGGATCAGGGTGAGCATCGACGTTCCGTCGGTGCGCAGATGATTCGGCAGCGTCATGAACGCGGCGGTCGACAGCGGGACGAAGACGAGGCCGAGGCCGAAGCCCTGAATGACACTGTTGACGACGATGGTTTTCACCTGGGTGTCGGCGGTCCATCCGGTCATGTCGTAGAGCGTGACCGCGATCAGCGACAGGCCAGTGGCGATCAGGTACTTGGCTTCGAAGTATTTCATCAGCCGGCTGACCATCATCATCGCGACGAAAGTGCCGCTGCCGCGCGTTGCCAGCAGTAATCCGGCCGTGAGAATGGGATAGCCGAACGCGTTCTGGAACAGCGGCGATGCCAGCGCCATGGTCGAGAACAGCACGACGCCGATCACCACCATGAAGATACAGGCCGCGGCAAAGTTCTTATCCGCAAAGATCGCGAACTGGATGAACGGGCGCTCCGTCGTGAAGGAATGTGCGAAGAAGTAATAGAAGCCGATTCCCGAGACGATGAACTCGATCACGATCTCCCATGAATTGAACCAGTCGAGCTGCTCGCCGCGGTCGAGCGCCAGTTGCAGCGCGCCGATACCGATGGCGAGCGCCGTGAAGCCGAACCAGTCGAAACGCAGCTTGGTGTCGAGATGGGTTTCATCCATGAAGATGATAAGGCCGATGACGGTGATGGCGCCGAACGGCAGATTGACGAAGAACACCCAGTGCCAGGAGTAGGTCTCCGTCAGCCAGGCACCGAGCGAGGGGCCCATGATCGGTCCCATCATCACGCCCATGCCCCAGATCGCCATTGCCTTGGCGCGTTCATGCAGCGCGTAACTGTCCAGCATGACCGCCTGCGACAGCGGCACCAGCGCTGCGCCGAATACGCCCTGCAGCAGCCGGAACAGCACCATCTGGGTGATGTCCTGGGCAAGGCCGCACATCACCGAGGCGACGGTGAAGCCGGCCGAGCAGATGATGAAGATGCGCTTGCGTCCGAAGCGGTTGGCGATCCAGCCCACCGGGGCGGTCATGATCGCGGCCGCCACGATGTAGGAGGTGAGCACCCAGTTGATCTGATCCTGCGAAGCCGAAAGGCTTCCCTGCATGTACGGCAGCGCGACGTTGGCGATCGTGGTGTCGAGCGCCTGCATAATGGTCGCGGTCATGGCGCAGATCGTCACCATGTTCCGGCGCAGGCCGGGGACCGCAGCGGGGTGTGCGGCAGCGGCGGTCATGACTACGGCTTGGCCTTGGCCGGCTCTTTCGTCAGGCCGAAGCCCAACAGCCCGGCCAGCGTACGCTGATGTCCGGTGTCAATGGTGACGTAGGCGCTCATGCCGGATTTGAGGCGCTGCACGTCGGCATCATTCTTGTCGAAGTAGATGCGGACCGGAACGCGCTGCACGATCTTGACGAAGTTGCCGGTGGCGTTCTGCGGCGGCAGGATCGCGAAGGTCGCGCCGGTGCCGGGGCTGAGCGAGCCGATGGTGCCCTTGAAACGATGATCGGGAAAGGCATCGACGTCGATGGTGACGGGCTGGCCGACAGCGACATACGTGAAGTCCGACTCCTTCGGGTTGGCATCAACCCATGGCGCCGACGTATCGATGATGCTG
The DNA here is from genome assembly GCA_035565575.1 of Xanthobacteraceae bacterium. Lineage (GTDB taxonomy): Bacteria > Pseudomonadota > Alphaproteobacteria > Rhizobiales > Xanthobacteraceae > 62-47. The sequence continues at coordinate 2,681 of DATMSE010000130.1, read as the reverse complement.
AACACGGGCGTTCCGGCAGTGACGAACCGGCCGAGTTGAATATTGTCGACCTGTGCGGCGATCCCGTTGATCGGGGCGCGTAATTCAGTGTGGTCGAGATTGCGCTGGGCGTCGTCGAGCGCGGCCTTGGCCTGCATGTAGGCGGGAAACTGCTCCAGCGGCAGATCGGGATTGCCCAGCAGTTGGTTCTTGGCGCCGGAAATCCGCTGCTGCAGCAGCTGGTTGAGCGACTGCGACTGGACCAGGCTCGCCAGGCTCTTATCAAGGTCGAGTTGCGATCCGGAATTGCTCTTGACCAGAGCGCTCTTGCGCTCGACGTCGCGCTGATTCAGCTCGATGCTTTGTTGGGAAAGCTCCGATGAGCGGGCATAGAGCTTCAGGTTGGCTTTCAGGTCGTTGTAGGTCACCGTCGCTTCGTTGAGCTTGGCCTTGGCCTGCTGCACCGCGAGGCGGAACGGGGTGGGATCGATTTCGAACAGCAGGTCACCTTTGTGCACCTGCTGGCCTTCGCGGATCGCAACCTTGTCGATCTTGCCGGAGATGTCCGGCGTGATCAGAACCTTCTGCGCACCGACATAGGCGTCGTCGGTCGTCACATAACGGCCGCCGCTCAGATAAAAGGCGATGCCGCCGATCAGGGCCAGCAGCGGCAGGACGATCAGCAGCAGCGGACGACGATAGCGCCGCAGGCCGCCGGTCAAGCCGCGCTGCTGGGCCACGGGAGTATCGGCTTGCGGCGGTGCCGACGGATTTGCTTTCTGTTCTGGCGCGAGTTTGAGGGCCGGTTCAGCCATAACGGCGTTCCTTGGGTTTTGCTGCGCTGGGGCTCGCCTGCAGCGCGTCGCGAACATTGTCCTTGATGGTTTCGAGCTGCTCGACCAGCCGATGGACTTCAGCGTGACTGAATCCGGTGCAGGCGGTCGCAACGACTTCGGATCGCAGAGCGGCCAGCTTCGCCATCAATGGCCGCGCAGCCTTGGTCAGGTACAAACGGTTGATGCGTCGATCGGTGGCGTCGCTGCGGCGCTCAAGCAGGCCGCTGTCGCAGAGCTTGTCGATCAGTCGCGTCAACGTGATCGGCTGGACTTCAAGCATCTCGGCCACTTCGGCCTGCTTCAATCCTTCCGAACGATTGACCTTCGCCAGCACGGCCCATTGCGTGCGGGTAAGCCCATATTGCGCCGCCTGCTTGTCGGCATAGAGCCGCAGCAGCCGCTGCACCTCGAACAGCGCGAACAGGAAGTCGGCATCAATCGGTCCGGATCGGGGCATCGCTCATTCCGTAAGTGAGCGATATAATAAGCAAGGCTTACGAATTTTTCCATTCGCGGACCGCGGAGGCTGCTCTGCGGTCCACTCATGGCTGGCCACCTCTTGATCTCAGGTCCTCCCGTTCGAGCCCGGCGACGGCTCTCCCAATCAGGGGTATTGGTGCAAGTCATTGTAATTATATAGAAATTTATGCGGGTACGGTCCGATCGGCTATCCCCACTCGACGCCGGATTCGGCCGCAAGGTCCAGCGTGCTGGTGCGGCCGATATCGTCGAAATGTCGTTCCAGAAAGGCGCGCGCAGCGCGCTGTCCGGCGCGATGCAGCAGCTTGAAAAAATCGAAGTCGGTTTTCATCTTGCTCGAGGCGGTGAGCCGCTCCCCGAGCGCGCCGAGATGAATACGGTGAATGTTCAGCTTGCGATAATGGTTCTGCCCGCCGTTGCGCGGCAGACGACCTTCCTCGATCAATTGGTTGGCGAAATCCATGCTGCGCAGTTCCGAGATCAGCGCTGAATTGAACGTAATTTCGTTCAGGCGATTGATGATCTCGGCCGAGGTACGGGGCGTCGTGCTGCGTGAGACCGGATTGATCTGCACCACCACCACGTCCTCGCTCTCGGTCGAATGCAGGAAGGGGAAAATCGCGGGATTGCCCATGTAGCCGCCGTCCCAATAGGGTACGCCGTCGATCTCAACGGCGCGAAACAGAAAAGGCAGCGCGGCCGAGGCCATCACGGCATCGGCCGACAAAGAATCTCCGGAGAAGATACGCAGGCGTCCGGTGTGCACATTGGTGGCCGCGACAAACACCGGCATGTCGCTGGCGCGCACCGCATCGAAATCAACGAAGCGCCCGATCATGTCCTTCAGCGGATTGATGTTCAGCGGGTTGAGTTCGTAGGGTGAAAAGTAGTGCGCCATGGTTTCGAACCAGCTCTGCACGGGCGTCGCGGCAAACGGCATCAACGAGAACAGGCGGTCGGTCACGGCGCGCTGCAGCGGCGGCAGATCGCCGCCGACGCTGACGCCGCGCCAGAAGGCGGCAAGCCTCTGCCGGGCCTCGTCGCGTCCGCCGCGGGCCAATCCATCGGCGACCATGACGGCGTTGAGTGCACCTGCGGACGCGCCAGACAGGCCGACGATTTCAAGCCGGTCGTCCGCGAGCAGATGATCCAGCACACCCCAGGTGAAGGCGCCATGAGCGCCGCCGCCTTGCAGGGCCAGGTTGATCTTCTTGACGCCGTCATCGGGCCGATCGCTGCCCACCCGGTTCCAGCGGGTAAGGCCGTCGAGGTAGGATTTCCAAATGCCAGTCACGCGAGTTTTGTCCTGTTGCCACGGCACCCCGCCTGGGTGCCGGTTCCAAAATGGGATACGAATGTTGAACGGGTTTGGGGCATTTATGTTGC